>NZ_JAQREZ010000001.1:0-220445 GCF_028598715.1 Pseudoalteromonas sp. GABNS16E | reverse complement strand
ACAAGGCACCGCAGCTGCATCTCATTTATGGTTAATTTAATGGCTGGATTAATTGCCTACACTTTTCAGACTAAAAAGCCGAGTATAAAAGTGACTCGACTTTAATTCTTATGCAGATCTGAGGTTAAGTAGTAAATATTAACAGTGCCAGAGCGGGTGCTGCTATCAGGTAAGGCTATGTATTCACTACAGCTCAGTTCAACCTCACAATTGGCTAGATAGAGGGTGCTAAAATTCCTACTGGTGGTTACTGCACTGCATGTTTGCGCAGTGCTATTTAGTGCAAAAATTTCGCTTAAGCCGGTTTCTAATCCGCTTTGGGCTGCCATGTAAGCGCGCGCGCCGTAATACTCAATGGTATTTTGCTGCGCCGCACCCGATAACACTTTAGAAAGCGCCAGCCCTAGTGCCAGCAAAGTGACAATGATCACCAACGTAATTATGAGCAAATTACCCTGCTGCTTTTTAGCAAAACTGATGTTTTTTATATTAGGGGACATTAGGCACATGCACCTGATGGCTAATACTTATTTGTTCGGTGTCGTTAAACCCCATTTGCGCAAACACATTAACAACCGCACTGCGCTGTAGCGAAATCTCACTTAACGTAAAAAAGGCTCTGCTCGTTAAGTTATTGGCAATATAATTACTCATTAAATCGCGTTTAACGCCCGAGCTAACCTGTAAGCTGGCGGCGTTTAATTGGTTTGTAGTAAAGCCGTAGTTGCTATAGCGATACAGTGAATTACCTTCTACACAAAAGCTAACGGGCTGATCTAATAAATAAAGGCGCTTACTCGGTGACTCTTGAGCAAATGCTTTGCTAAATTGCCATGTATCTAGCTCACTTGTAACGGCGCTGTAGCCGCTAACTTGTAGGCGCTTGTTTTGACTTTCATCGTATATATCGCTGCTATTTAATGGATAGATACTTGCCCAATCGTTTATTTGTGGCTCAGTTAAATTATTAAGCGCAAAATTCACGGCGGTAATCTCAAAAGGGGCGCTAGTGGGTAAGTAATCGGTATAGTGAGTGGCAGATAAAAACGGCGTAAATTCTAAACATTGCTGCGTGCTACACGCTCCATTGCTGGCGTTATCACAATTTAAGCGCAGTGAGTTAGGGGTTGCATGGCGAAGCTCTTTACTTAATCGGGTTAAAACAAAGCGACTTTGCGCCACCGCTTCTTGGCGCTTTACACCTTGGCTATAAATATTAAATCCAGCGCTAATAAACGAAAATGACGCCACGGCTAAAATGCCAATAATTACCATAACAAGTAATAGCTCAACTAAGGTAAAGCCACGCTTTTGCTTTGCTCTATTCATTAGTAATTACCTTTATATGCACTAAAGCCGTACACTTGCCCCAAGGGTGAGGTTACTTCAACGGTAATTCGTTTAAAGGCAACGCCATCGTTATTGGTTGCCTCGTTTAGGTCGCTGTCGTATTGCACGTTCACAACCAGTGAAAAGTCGCTGTATTGCGCTAATGTATTCCCTAAACTATCACTAATTGGTTGCCCTGTGAGCGCAATGTAATCATCAACATCGTTAAAATTAGCCCGTGTTTCACCGCTATCAGCACCAAGCTCAGAATGAGTACTACAAGGCTGGCCGCCTAAGCTTGTTTCGGAGCAGCGCCTAAATGGTGGCGTGCGCTCGCTATGTTCATCAAATGATTTAGCTAATATTTCGTTCATTAATGCTTGCCCAAGCTCTGAGGCCCTGAGTGCGACAATAGGCTTGGCACTTTGTTTTGCTTGAGGTGCTATAAGCGCTGTAATAATACTTAGCGCAATAGCAAACATTACAATGCCAATAATCAGCTCAATTAAGGTAAAACCTGATTGTATTTTAGGGGCAGGCATAAATAAGCCCTTCACCGCTAATGCACACCGCGGCTAGACCCAGGTCAATTTTACATTGTACTGTGCAATTTTGATCTGCTCGCCCAAGTGGGTCAAAGTTAATTTGCGTAAACGCATTAGCATTGCTATCTAAGGCATTAAATCGTACGTCGCTGCGCTCGGTATTTATAGCAACAACTAAATGCTCGCTATTATTGGTACTTGGGCCGCCAGTACAGGTTTCTGGCTCTGGCCCCGCAACCAAGGTAGGTGAAATATACAGTTTATGGCAGCTGCTTGTTGCAGTATTTTGCATCGCGCGTAATTGTACTGTGCGCAGGGCGTTTAATACCCTATCTCTGTATGAGTATGCTTGCTCTGTTGAACTTCCTAGCAACTTGGGCACTGCCGTTACCGACAGTATGCCCAAAATAACTAAAGTAATAATTAATTCAACCAGTGTGAAGCCACGCAATCGTTGATTACTACTGCTATTCATTTATGTAAATTAACACCCGCTCGTGATAAGCGTAACAGTAGGAGGCGTTACAACTGTTTGTATTGGCGTTGTAGTCGTTGTTGTTGCTGATGCTTGTGTATATTCAATACGACAATCATCAGTTTGCACATAACTATTAGGGAAAATTAATACCTGATCGCCCGTAGTACCTGTAGCAGCAAGTTCTACAAGGTTAAAATCTGCAGAGTCATCAGCTGCAAATTCAACATCTAAAAAAGCTTCAAAAGCTGCTTCCGTCGCTGCAGGGTAGCCATAAACTATAGGTACGTTTGCACCACTATCTACAGAAACCGAATCACCATCTTTTTCATGGGTACTTGCGATAATAGATTTACCATTAACGATGTTCATACCACTGCGAATTGAGCCTTGTAAACCTTCGAGTGTAGAAGCGTTAGCATCACCCTGCAGGTTTAAAAAACGTGGGGCAGCGGTCACTGCTAAAATACCTAAAATTACAATTACAATTATTAGTTCAACAGCGTAAAACCTGCTTGCTTATTCATTGGTTGTTTTAATGACTGCGTTTTCATAAGTAAGCCTCTTTATAATTACTTAGTTTTTAAAAATTTGCACTTTGCCTGTTGTTGGAAAGTACGAAAACCCTACTTTTTTAGCCATAACGGCGCCATCGGTAGGTAGGTTATTGGTGTTTAAATTATGAGTTAAATAATAAATACACTGGTTGTTTTTAGTGTTATAACGCACTAAATAACTCACCTTGGTTATTATAGAAACCTCGGTACTTAATGTGCTTGTAGGCGCATCTTGTAAAATTACACTTAATACTTTTTGGCATTGCAGTGCAGTCATTGCGCTGGCCCGCGTATCAGTATTAGTCGTTTTATCACCCGTTGGTGTGCCTCTGTGTCCATCGACACCAACAATCACACCTCCGTAATTAATATGTGTTGTATTATTAACGCCCTTTGGACGCCCCGATAATTCCCACTGACCTTTGACCATCAACACCGCAGAGGCAAATCCACCAGCCACCACATCCACACTCGCATTGTGTGCCTGATTTTTAATGCCTATGTATTGAGGTATAGCAAAAGCCATAATAACTGCCAGTAAAACACCTACTAAAACGAGCTCAAATAACGAAAAACCTGTTGCACGAACACGACAGTTAGTCACAATGGCTACCCTTTAATAGCCGACATCATGTTCCACATTGGCATAAAAATACCGAGTGCTAAAATAAGCACCATAATGGCAACAAACACCGTCAAAATGGGCTCTATTTTTGCGGTTAAACTGCGTAAATCGTAATCGACTTCTCGTTCATAAAAATCAGCCGCTTCTTGTAATAACTCATCTACGCGACCGGTTTCTTCACCCACTGCCACCATTTGCAGTACCAACTGTGAAAATAGCTCGCTACTTCGCGAAGCCCGCAACAAACTGTCGCCTTTTTCGATATCTTGACGCATGGTGATAATGGCTTTTTCCATGTAGCTGTTATCAACTGCATGGGCCGTTAACGACAGCCCTGTCGTCATTGGGACGCCCGAGCGCAGCACCATGGCTAAACTTTGGCTATAACGGCCAAGTAAGGTGCGTTTTAAAATATCGCCTACAAATGGAATTTTGAGTTTGTGGTGATCCCACTTAAAGCGCCCAGCCGACGTATTTAAATACCGACGCCATGCAACGACTCCCCCCACTAACATTAGCGCTAGCAGCCACCAATAGTTGACAAAAAAATTACTGGTGCCAATGAGGATCTGGGTCATTAAAGGCAGCTCTGCATCAAACTTTTCGAACATGCTGGCAAAGGTTGGGATCACAAAATATTTAATATGATCATCGCAACTAAAAGCGCCAAAATAACAAAAGTGGGGTAACGCATAGCGGCTTTTATGCGCTTACGAGTCTCTTGCTCTTTTTCAAAATAAATAGCCAGTTGATAAAACGCATCTTCTAATCGTCCCGACCCTTCTCCGACTTTAACCATAGAGATAGTTAAGCGGCTAAACACCTTGTTGTGTATAGCTAACGCACTAGATAATTCACGGCCTTGTTCGAGCTGGCGTGTTACTTCAAGCAACACACTTTTAAACTCTTTATTTTGCGTGGTATCAGCAAGCCCTATCATTGCCCTAATAATGGGGATCCCGGCTTTAAGTAAAGAATACATTTGCCGTGAAAACATGATCATGTCATCAAGGGTTATTTTTTCGCTAAATAAGTTATCGAATAACTTTATATTGTTTTTTGTTTCAACTAACGAAATTGAAATAGGTATGTACTGGCGCTTTAATAAGCTATCGGCCACACCGGCCTCATTATTTGCCTCAACACGCCCTTTAACCAGCGCACCGTTTGCGTCTTTGGCTTTGTAACTATAAAGCTGCATCGTCATCACCTACCACTTCAGGTACATATTCAGCCACTTTAAATACCTCATCTAACGAGGTAATGCCTTGCTTTGCATACGTTAAAGCCATATAAGAAAGCGGTGCAAAATTAGCGCTATTTTTAGCCGCTTCGGCAAAACGCTGCGTGTCGTTAATACGCAGGGCATCCATCATAGCGTCGTTCATTTCTAACAGCTCAAAAATCCCCACCCTGCCTTTGTAGCCGCTATGGCTACATGCTGTGCAGCCTTGGCCTCGCCAAAATTGTGTGCTGCTAACATCTTCGCCTAAATAGGTAAGCCAGCTTTGTTCTTGTTTATCTGGGTGATACGGTGTTTTACATTCATTGCAAATACGCCTAACTAAGCGCTGAGCAATAATAGCGCGTAGTGAGCTTGCAACTAGATAAGCGGGTGCTCCCATATCAATTAAGCGCATTGCGCTTGATATGGCATCGTTGGTATGTAACGTAGAAAGTACTAAATGGCCTGTTAATGCAGCCCTTAGGCCTATATCAATGGTTTCTTGGTCACGCATTTCGCCAACCATAATAATATCGGGATCTTGGCGTAACGTGGTTCTTAATACACTGGCAAAACTTAAGCCTATTTTGTTGTTTATTTGCACCTGATTTACCCGTCCAATGCGGTATTCAACCGGATCTTCTACGGTAATAATTTTACTTTCTTGTTGGTTAAGCTCACTTAAAGCGCCGTACAAGGTGGTCGTTTTTCCTGAGCCGGTAGGCCCAGTCACTAACACCATGCCATGAGGACGTTTTATAATGCTGCGCAGGCGTTTTAAAATATGCACCGGCATGCCTGTTTCGTCTAACGATAAAAGCCCTGCAGATTGGTCGAGCAACCGCATCACAACTGACTCGCCATATTGCACTGGCATTGTCGATAAACGTACATCAATGCTGTGCGCGTGCACTTTTATATTAAAACGGCCGTCTTGCGGTAAACGCTTTTCAGATATATCTAACCCCGACATAAGCTTTAGCCTAAGTACTAAAGCAGAGGCTATTTTTACTTGGTTTAATGTGTGCTCTTGCAATACACCATCAACTCGTTGGCGAATGCGTAATAGCCTTTCATCAGGCTCTATGTGGATATCTGAGGCATGTACTTGTACTGCATCTTCAAATATAGATTGCAGTAGTTTTACTACGGTGGCGTCAGAGGTTTCATCTGCTAAGGAATTAAGATCAAACTCTTCTACGTCTTCGTATTCTTCGTGTAGCTTTTCAGCAAAGTTAGTAATCTCTTCTGTTCGGCGGTACACATTATCAAACGCAGCCATAAGCTGGCTTTCTTGCACAACAGCAAGCTCAATTCGCTTAGGGGCTAGCATTGGCGCTAACTGATCCAACGCTCTCAAATCAGCGGGGTCACTCATTCCGACTAACACAGAATCACCGTTATCTTCTATTACTAATGCTCGGTAGCGCCTGGCATAAACCTCTGAAAGTAATTTAGATACATCTGAAGATATTTTGCGCTGCGAAATATCTAAAAACGGTATTTGTAATTGTTGGGCTAAAAAGCGCAATAATTGCGGCTCACTTATAAACTCAAGCGCAATTAATGTAGCCCCTAACTTTCGCCCTGACGCAGCTTGCACATTAAGTGCTTCACTTAGCTGTGCTTCGGTGATCATTTGCTCATGAACGAGTAAGTCCCCTAAACGCATTTTTAAACTGGGTCTCATACAGCCTCCTTCAATGCGACTAAGCGCTGAAGTGCATGTTGCGTCATTGCGGCATTTAAACCGCCTAAATCTAGGGCAACTTTATAAAGGTGCTTTGCATCAGCAAATTCCCCCAATGCATCTTTTGAAGTAGCTAACGCCAGCCACCATTTAGCCTGCTGAGGCTGAAGCTGTGTAAGCTGTGTAAAACTCGCAAGCGCTATTTGATGTTGCTGCGCATTTTGTGCTGCAGTACCTTTTAATACCCAAAACTCCAAGTTTGCTTGCGGCTCAAGTTCGGCTATGAGCAGTTTAAGCACGCCTTCGTACTCTTGCTGCATAATTAAAATTTTACAGAGCATTACACGCCACTGCACAACCTCAGGGTTTATTTTTATGCCAGCAACTAATAACTGCTGAGCCATAAGTACATCTTGTTGCTGAAAATACGTTGCCGCGAGTAAATTACGCGCCTCTATATGATCAGGTTGTATTTGTAAAATAGCGGTTAAATCGTTAATCGCATCCTCATATAAAGCAAATTCCAACGCTTGTTTAGCACGCTTTAATTGCTGTGCTATGCGCTGGGCTTTGCTTTGCTTAACACTGGCAGTTTTACTAATTTATTTTCAGCGGGCGGCTGCTCAGCCTGTGTAATGCTTTTTACTGGTGCACTGCTTTTTGCTTCAACTGGAATATTTATTTCTGTGCTAGTGGCTACTTTAGCGCTTGCTTCTGTGAAGCTTGCTTTTTTGCTCAGTAGCGCGGCTTTGTCTGTAGCGTGTAGCTGTATTACTTCGTCTTTTGGCTGGTCAAGCAATGCGTTATTACTTTGTGCATGCGCCAGCTCTTTTAGCGTATCTGCATTAATATGAGCTACTTTAGCGCCAGTGTTTTCTTCGCTTAATTGTTTTAAGGGCTTAATTACGGGGGTAATTTTAGCTTGAGCAATTTCAATCGGCTGGCTGTTATTATTAACCGCATATGCTTTTTCAGCCGTGTCCTTACTCGCTTGTGGTGCCTGTGCAAAAGGTAAATAAAGGTAGGCTGTAAAAATTAGTACAATCGCTAATAAAACACTCAGCACTTTAAATAATACATCGTGGTAGTCGCGTACAGGGGGAATAGCGACCCCGCCACTTTGCTGATTACGCTGTGCAGTTTGGCGCTGGTCGATATTTTTTAGCATGTTATTAATAACACTCATAACCATTGCCTCCATACCCTCATAACTGCAATAACAAAAACACTAATAGCTAATAAGCTGTAAGCCCAGTAATGGTTAGCGTGGTGCTTTTTGCAATCTTCGGTGTCTGCAATGGCAAGATGTATATGGCGCGGTGTTACTCTTTTATGGCCTTCACCGTATGCCTGCAGTAAAACTTTATGGCATAAAATATTGACCAAACGGGGAATTCCTCGACTCGCACGCGCTATTTTTAATCCTAAACGATTAGTAAATAGTGGTGGCTGATTAAAGCCTGCCACCTGTAAACGGTGATTTATATAATAAATAACTTAACTGGCGGTCATTGCACGCAATGAGTAGGAAAAACTGATCCGCTGGCGTAGTTGCCTCACTTTACTATTGGCAAGTTTTTCATCTAATTCAGGTTGGCCAAATAGCACCACCTGAATAAGCTTTTCGGTTTCGGTTTCTAGGTTTGTAAATAATCGAAGCGCTTCAAGTGTATCCCAACTCAGGCACTGCGCTTCATCTATTAGTAGTACAACCCGTTCGTTATCTTCTTGCAGCTCTAGTAAGTAATGGTTTATTTGCTGACTTAACGATTGCTGATCTAGGCTTTTATCTACCTCCATGCCAAGTTCTACAGCAATAGCTCAACGTAATTCTTCAGGGCTTAAATAAGAATTAGGTAAATAAGCCACAAAGTAGTCTTCTTCAATTTGATTTAAAAGTTTTCTGCATAGTAAGGTTTTGCCTGTCCCTACTTCTCCTGTTACTTTTATAAATCTCTCCCCCATTTCTAGCGCTGTGGTAAGTACTTGCATCGCTTCGTGGTGCGGCTCAAGTGCACAAAAAAACTCGGTGTTTGGGGTTAAGGTGAAAGGCATTTCACTTAAATTAAAAAAGCTCAAATACATAGTTAGTTCTCATACCATGTATTTAACAGCGCGCGGCTGTGAGCTTGTTGCTTTTTCCACGCGTCGGGCATCACCACCGTTGGCTTGATTAAAATAACGAGCTCTTTTTTCTCTTGGCGCTTACTAATACTTTTAAATAAATTACCTAATATTGGCACATCGCCCAAAATAGGTGTTTTCGATTCTTCATCTTCCGTGGTGGTTTGCATTAACCCACCAATTACGACTATTTCACCACTTTGAGCGCGGATCACCGTATCAGATTCGCGAATATTGCTTTGTGCAAGCGGCAACTCAAAACGCTGATCATCTAATGTAATCACCTTGAGCTGCTCTTCTGTTTCGGTTACCGATGGGTGAACGTGCAAAATAACTGAGCCATACTTATCAATTTGTGGTGTGACATCTAAGGCAATTCCCGAAAAAAACGGAGTTAGATCTATTTCTGGTGACGTAGTCGTTGAGGTGCCCGTTACTGTTGTGCTCGAAACGTTAGTAACAAAGTACTCATCTTGCCCCACTTTAATCACGGCTTTTTGATTGTTTGTTGCAGTTACACGCGGGTTAGAAAGCATTTGCAGGTCGCCCTGCGTTTCAAGCAAACTAATTACGCCGCTAAAGTCGCCTTTTCAATCGTTAACGAGGAAACCCCTCCTAAAGTAGCTGAAATAGAATTACCTATGCTGCCTGCTGTAGTTGCAAACGACACCCCACCTTCTAACCCTCTAGAAATCCGCTCCCAGTTAACCCCTTGTTGGTATTCATCTTTTAAGGTTATTTCGACAATTTTAGCCTCAAGAATAACTTGTCGCTGAAGGTTTTCTTGGCTTTGACGTAAAAAGTCTTTTAACTGGTTTATTTCACTTGGTAATGCATTAACCGTAACCAAGCTTGCCTGTGGGCTGGCAACCACATAACGACCATCGTTTGAACCAATAAGCGATTTAAGAGCAACTTCAAGCTCCTTCCAAAAGTCGTTTTGGTTAATTGTTTGGATGCGAGAGCCATTTAGTTCGGTATTTTGATTATCGCTGCCAAACTGATTATTTTGGCTCGAATTATTACTACTGTTTGAGCTTGAATTTGAACTTGAGTTGTTTTGTGAAAACTGGCTCACTCCACCAGCAACAACACTTACCGTTGATTGCCCATGGCGCTGCATCATTAAATAATTAACCGGTATAGTTTCTGTGCGCATGACCGCTGGTAACACCTGCACAATACGACCTTCTTGGACAATATCTAACCGGTACATGCGTTTAATAACAGCTATAACTTCTTCAAACGTTACGTTTTTTAAATTTAAAGAAATAACTCCGCTCACCTTTGGGTGTACTGCCACGCTGTATGGAGTATCAGCAGTTAATCCATTAAAAAATGAGCTTATTTCTACCTCTTTTGCGGCAACATCAAAACGCTTTACAGCTAACTCATTTGTTAAACTTTGCTCGTTATTAAGTGATGAAAGTAAGCTTTGTGTAAGCGCGCTACTCACCTCTACCGGGGCAACACTTTTAGCATTGTTGCTTATAGGAGCAAGCTCTTGTGCTATGTGTGGCTGAATCTCTTTTCCGGGCTTAAAACTATGGCACGCCGTTAAAAAAGGCGGTATTAAAATAAGCGCAAGCCATGCCTTTGTTATATTATTTTTTAATTTCATAGTCGTATAATTCTAATTTTATTTGCTTATCATCATTCGCTAACAACACTGAATTGGCGTTTATTGTTAGCACCCGAAATTCACCTATTACATCTCCTGGCTTATACACCTGCTTAGAAATAATCGCTTTGTATTGCTTTTCGGTTTTAATAATTGACTGTAACGACAGCGCTGCATTGCTAACTGCAGCGCCTTTTAGTATTGGTGCATTGCTTGGCTGAGTAGGATCGCGCAGTATTTCAGCTGAACTGACAGAAAAAAAGCACACGCAACACACACTCAAACTATAAAGCGATAAATTTTTCATTGGCACTCACCGTTGCGATTTGTAATGTTAACTCTGCATTAGGGTATGTTTGCACCTGATAGTTAAACTGCTGTATTAACAACTTTTGTTGGCTAGCTTTAAGGCCTTCTAAATACTGCTGTAAGCTAAAATAACGCCCCTGCAAAGTAACCACCATTTGGAGTTCGAAAAACAAGGTTTGCGTATCGTGCTCACCAAGTTTTTCTACATCAATTGCTTTTGCTGGGTTTACTCTAAAGCCAACCACTTGCACATCGGGGGTATTTACTAATAAATCCTTTAATACAGCAGGTACTTTGTTTGCTGAAATAAAGCCTTGGCTAAACGTGCTTAACTTATTATTTATATCTTCTAGCTCGCGCTGGGTTTGCCCTACCTGATTTCTAAGTACTTTTGTGTAGTCATGCTCTAATGCCTGGGTAAGCATAGAGAGCTGTGCTTCATTTTGATTGAGTTTTTGCCACAATGTATTTTGTTCAACGCGTAAACTATTTACTGCATCTTGCTGTGGAAACACCACAAACCATAAACCTAAATAAACAATAAGAAACAAGCCAACAAACAGTACAGAATACTTTTCCCGCTGCTGTAATGCCGCAAATTGTGCTTGGTATTTAACGAATAATGGCCAGCCTTTATTTTCATTTTGCTCATTCATTATGCTACCTCACTTGAACTAAGTTCTGTAGCCACATTAAACTCGCTCACGCCATCACTGCTCGACAGCTCCAGCACTGAAAACTCCTTCCCCTTAAAAAAGCTCGATTGCTTGAGATTAGCAAGCCAAATAGGTAAAAATTTGGCTTGCTGAGTACGCCCTTTGAGCATTACTTTTTGGCCTTCAAATTTTATCTGATCAAGCCAAATTTGCGGTTCGTGGTACGCTGCCAAATCGCGCATTACATCGGCATAATCCGTTTTCGTGTGCATGGATGTGTTTTCTAAATAATCAAACACCTGCTGTTTATGCAAAATTTCTTGTTGCAGTACTTTTAGCTCATCTATCAAATGCGATTTATTTTGTTTATCAGCTAATTGCTGCTTTACCACGTTTAATTGCTGCTGCGTTTGCTTTAGATAAGCTTGGCTTTGCGTAAGTAATTGCTGGCTATTGTGCTCTTCGTATAAATAAAACAACCAAGTTAATGCAACCACTAACAATGTACCTAGCCACAGCAACAGCATTCCTTTAAAGGGCACGGGGTCGCGCCTAACCCTAATGGCTTTTTGGTAAAAATTAATCCGTGTTTTCATAACACTGAATCCGGATCAGTTAATTGATACGCTGCGCCTAATGCGTAATAAAAGCTTGGTTCGAGATCCTGTGCTAAATCTATATTAGGTTTAAAATCAACAACCTTTACTTGCAAAAATTCTGCAAGGCCAGCCCTTAATGTTAAAGACGATAAATCATCGCAATGCAGCTGAATGCTTCTGATAGGAGGCTGTTTTAGTTGGCTTTCAAAAAATCCATTGATCGTTGGATCTCAAGCCCTAAGGCTTCAACCAAACCGTGTGTGCGCTCTTTATCTGAAATGCCTAAAAACCCGTTTAAACGCCTGGCTAATAAAAGCTGACCATCACGAATAATTAAAATACGCGGCTCATGCCCTGCATGTTGCACTATAAGCATGTGCGCGCTTTTATCTTCGCCAAACAAGGTCACTAAAATCATTTCTTCCGAGGTCATTGCTCTGAGCACAGGCTTTATTTTTGAAAAGCTATCAATAAAAGGCATTAACTGTAGTTTATTAGTAATAAACACATTCATTTTACTGCTTTGCATAGGCTGAACGATTGGGTAATCGATAAAGTCGGCAACAATGTTCTCTGGTGGAATATCAACTAAGTCTTTTGTTGTCCAAGGTAAGGATTGAATGATCTCTTCGTCACTCAGCATGGGTTTATCCATTTGCACTATTTGATAAAAATAATGAGGAACCACTAAATTTACTGGGCACACCTCAGCGCAAACTTCATTTGTGCAAGTTGCAATAGCGACTGTATAATCCGCTTGGTCCTCTACATTCACACTGTGTGAGTTATGTACGTACCACTGCCCTTGATTTTTTTAAACACACCGCGTTTACTGTATCTGCATAAGTAGCAATACCAATCGCTGTGCTTGAGTCTAAACTGCGATTTAACCAAGATAACAACGAAAACAGCTTTTTTTTCATATAGCTACTATTGTTAATAAGAGATTAACTAAGTGTCGTACAAGTTTTTTAGTTTGCAAGTTTAAACACGAGAAATAATGCTTAATTTATTCAATATTGAAAAAGAAAGTCCAATACAACAAATAGATAGCGACTGTCTTAAAAAGAGAAACATACGGTTAAGTATAAAAAGAGATGACTTACTTCACCCACTAATAAGTGGTAACAAATGGCGTAAGCTAAAATATAATTTACAGCAAATGCAAGCCCTTAATAAAACACAACTCCTCACCTTTGGGGGGGCTTTTTCTAATCATGTTCACGCCTGTGCAGGGGCGGGTAAACTATTTAATATAAAAACCCACGCCATAATTAGAGGGCCACACTTAGATACTCAAAACCCCACCCTGCAATTTGCTAAACAGTGTGCAATGGATTTACATGCGGTTACTCGTATTGAATATAAGCAGCGCCATGACCCAGATTATTTAGCTCAGTTGCAAGAACGCTTTACACAAGCCTATATAATCCCAGAAGGTGGAAGTAATACATACGCCCTGCCTGGGTGTGCTGAGCTTGCTAAAAGCTTACCAAAACATGATTACTTAGTATGTCCCACAGGAAGTGGAGGAACTCTTGCAGGCTTAATTGAAGGTAGCTATGAGGCCACACAGCTGTTAGGAATTGCGGTATTAAAACAAGCCGAGTACTTGAACAAAGAAATTACAGCACTCAGTAAAAAAGCAGCTCAGCAATCCAATTGGCAGCTACTTACTGAGTTTCATGATGGCGGTTATGGCAAATTTAGTAATGACTTATGGCAGTTTTGCCAACGCATGCAGCAGCAACATAACTTACCTCTTGAGCCTATATACAGCGGTAAAATGATGTATGCACTATGGCAGCTTATCGAGCAAGATTACTTTGCTGCTGGTAGTCATATAATGGCGATCCATACAGGCGGTTTACAGGGGCTCAATGGGCTAAAATATCGTGGCCTGATTTAAGGATATTAACCTCTGGGCATTAAAACATGCTTACTTAAGGCCAGTTTAACCACGGTGCAGTGTGTAACCTAGTGAGCTCTACAACCGCTGCTAGAGTGGCCCTTTTGGCTGTACTTAGCTTAAAAGGATTAACTGCCCTTAGTAAAACGTGACATGCGTGTATTCCTGCAAGGGCTCAGAAAAGTAAAAACCTTGTGCGGCAACTACGCCTAGTTTAGCCAACATAAGTAGCTCTTTTTGGGTTTCTACACCCACCGCGTACACAGGTATATTGAGCAACTTGCTTTGCGCCACAATGTTTTTAACTTGTTTTTGCTGTTGTGTTTTTTCATCCACATTATGAACAAGCGGATACCCTAGTTTAATACCGCTAACTAATTTTTGAGAAGCAATTTGGTTAATGTGCTCCACATTCTGTACATTATCAATCACCAGCAAACTTTGTAGGGCCGTCAGTTTTTCAAAGGCACCTGCTAGTTGCGCTTGGTACTTAATAAAGTCTGCTTCGCTAATTTCAAACTGTAACTTTCGCTTTGTCGTAAAATCTTTCATATTAGTGACAAACCAGCTCCAAAACTGCTCGTTAAACCAATTACTTATATGCAAATTAACGCTCACCGTTAGTGCGCTGGGCTCAGCTAAAATAAGCTTCTTAACTTGAAGTAGCACCGCTTTATCTAACTCAAATGCTTGGTGATTGTTAAAGTCTTGATTAATAAAGTAACGCGCAGCTAATAAACCGTGCGGTTGCTGCCTAATTCTTATTAGCACTTCATGTTGTACAATATCGCCGCTGGTGATCATAAATAACGGTTGAAAGAATAAGATAAATTTATTCTTTTTAATATTTTCAATAACCTGCTTACTTGAAATTAAGTTCCCTTGCTCGTGCTGTAACGCGAGCCTATGCCAGTGTTGAATTAAGCTTTTTTCTGAAAATACTAAGGCCGATTTAGCGAGTTTAAAAATAACGGGTTGCTCAGCCGCATATCGATAATCGCACAAACCAACCTTTATGTTTTTACGTGTTACTGTGCTTCGATAACGCTTACAAATTTGATAAACGCATTCGTGTAGGCTTTCACTGTATGTATCTAGCTTTGCTACGGGGATATTATTTAAAGTAATAGCAAGGTTGTTAGCATCAAATACATTAACTGATACTGCAGGAAGCTCTTTAAAATATTTTGCTATTAATACCTTAAAGCTTGCTTGGGTATCGGTATTTTCATCAAGCACACAATCAAATTTCACTATGGCAAATAAGCTATGACGCGCTGCACTAACACCGTACATAGACTTTACTTCGCAGTTTAATGTGGTTATTTGCGTAGAAAGTTTTTTTGCAGCTTTAGTTTTGCTGTAAGGCAATGGCGGGTTCGCTGCCGGTTTTGTTACTAATACTTTCCACCATCTAACCCACCAGCTAGTGGCACCTAATATAATGATATTTAACAGTAAAAATAAGTAAGCTTGCTCCACCCAGGCAGGCCAGTGGTATAAACTTATGCTGAGCGTTTTATAGCTAAATACATCGTGCTGTATATCAACTAAGTATTTGAAGTGTTCGGCATTTGAGTGTGCAGCCAGCATAAAGCCCTTACTTTGCACCAATGCCTGCACTATTTCTTTATCGGCATCGGCATTAATTTGCAGCTCAAAAATTTGCTGCGTTAACTGCTGACCATTTTTATGAATTTTTTTATGGAGCGTATCATTTAAAAGCACATTAAAAATAATTACCACCAGCGTGAAACTGGTTAAGTAAATTATTTTTTTTTGCTCAGCAATTTTTATTAAGGCTTTATGCATAGTGATCTCTGTGGCAACGCGACTATTTAAAGTGTTGTTCAAAATAGTCATTAGCACAAGCAGGCAAAGCAAGTTTAAATGTTTATAATTTTGCTAAACAAAAAAACCCCGTGTAAACGGGGTTTTGGCAAATAGTTTATTACTTTTAGGGTTGCTCGCCCTGCGCGTTTAATATCATTTCGCCGTCTTCTTTGTATAGCTCGCCTTTAGGCCATTGCGCTAACAACGTTAAAACTTGCTCACTAGGGCGACATAGCTTAACCCCTTTTTCGGTGCTCACTATAGGTCTATTAACCAGTATAGGGTGCTCAAGCATGGCCTCTAAAATAGCTTCGTCTGTTACATTTTCATTTAACAAGCCTAGTTCTTCAGCAGGCGATTTACTCACTCTCAACGCTGTTTTTGGTGTTAAGTTTGCTGCGGCAAATAACGCTAACAATTGAGGTTTTGTCCAGCCCTCTTTAAGGTATTCAATAACCGTGGGGTTATAACCAGCGGCTTTAATAATCTGCAATACATTGCGCGATGTACCACAATCTGGGTTGTGATGAATAACGACCATGACACTCTCCTAGTTAAACCAATGACGCGTTTTATTAGCAAAATAAACTAAGCTAAGCATAACAGGTACTTCAACAAGAACGCCCACAACGGTGGCAAGCGCAGCACCAGAGTGTAAACCAAATAATGAAATGGCTACGGCAACAGCGAGTTCAAAAAAGTTAGAAGTTGCTATCATGCAAGCTGGAGCTGCAATATTATGAGCTAGGCCCATTTTTTTTGCGGCTATATAGGCTATTGCAAAAATACCGTACGTTTGAATAAGCAGCGGGATAGCAATCAATACAATGGCTTCTGGGTTATCTATTAATGTTTGAGACTGAAAACCAAATAAAAGTGCCACCGTTGCCAGTAAGCCAATTATAGAATACGGTTTCATTACCTTTAAAAAGTGATTTAACCGTGTGTGATCTTCACCTTTATCTAACTTTTTGCGGGTAATAGCGCCTGCTATTAATGGAATAAGTACATACAAAACCACCGAGAGTAATAACGTGTCCCACGGTACCGTTATATCTGTTACCCCTAGTAATAAACCTGCGATGGGCGCAAAGGCAAATATCATAATAATATCGTTTATAGATACCTGCACTAACGTGTAATTAGCATCGCCTTTTGTTAATTGACTCCACACAAACACCATTGCAGTACATGGTGCTACTCCTAATAAAATCATACCGGCTATGTATTCTGTTGCCGTTTGTGGGTCAACAAAGTCTGCAAAAATGCCTTTAAAAAATAACCACCCTAGTAAGGCCATGGTAAAGGGCTTTATGAGCCAGTTGATAACAACTGTCAGTACTAAGCCTTTAGGCTTTTTGCCTACATCTTTAATAGAAGAGAAGTCAATTTGCACCATCATTGGGTAAATCATAAACCAAATGAGTACAGCGATGACAATATTTACATGTGCATATTCTAAGCTTGCAACAACACTAAATACATCGGGTACGGTGTAACCGGCGACAATCCCTACCGCGATTGCCAGCGCAACCCACACCGATAAAAAGCGTTCAAATAACCCCACAGTAACCTCCTAAATGTCTTTTTGATTTACGCGTTTACTGAGCTGATCTGCTGTTTCTACTCGCTCAGAGTATCTATCAACAAAGTAATCTTTTTGGTCGCGCATTAATAAGGTAAATTTTACGAGCTCTTCCATTACATCCACAATTCGATTGTAAAAAGCAGAAGGCTTCATTCGGCCATTCTCTTCAAATTCTAAAAACGCTTTAGGCACCGATGACTGATTAGGTATTGTTATCATGCGCATCCAGCGCCCTAATACGCGTAACTGATTAACCACATTAAATGACTGCGAACCACCACAAACCTGCAGCACAGCCAGCGTTTTGCCTTGTGTAGGCCTTACGCCACCCAGGTTTAATGGAACCCAATCAATCTGGTTTTTAAATACACTCGTCATAGCACCGTGTCGCTCCGGCGAGCACCATACTTGCCCTTCAGACCAGAGCATTAAATCACGTAGCTCTTGCACCTTAGGGTGCGTCTCATCTTCACTATCTGTTATGGGTAAACCTTCAGGGTTAAATATTTTAACCTCAGCACCAAAGTGGGTTAGCAAGCGTGCACTCTCTTCTATAACTAACTTGCTATATGTGCGAGCTCTTAGCGATCCGTATAGCAATAAGATTTTAGGTTTATGAGATGAAAACGTTAGCGTGAAATCCTTAACGGTAGGCGGAGTGCTTTGTGAAAGTTCTAAATTAGGTAGCTCGTGTTCAATTGATTTACTCATAATCCTTAACCTTGTAGTTCTATAGCGAACCAAATACATATGAAAAAACGAATATATGAAATTTCACATATTAAAAGGTGTGAGTCAAACCCTATTTATATAAATTTTACGTTTGGTTTTTTAACGTTGCAGGCGTTATAGCCTGCTATTAAAGGTAGGTAATTGATAAGTTTATTTATTTAAGCAACTAAGTATTGTATCGCGTAATGTTTAGCTTTTATTGGTTTAGCAACATGTGCATTCATACCAATAGATAGGTAGTGAGTAATATCATCTTTCATTACGTTTGCAGTTAACGCAATGATAGGCATAGAGGCAAGCGCAGTATTGCTGTCACTGCGTATTACTTTAGTCGCTTCTACACCGTCCATAATGGGCATATGAATATCCATCAAAATAATATCAAACGCTTCTAATTTTACGGTTTGTATGCACTCTAAACCATTTTCTACTACGTGTACTTGAGCCCCACTGGCGGCTAATATATCGGATACAATTAACCTGTTTATGGCGTTATCTTCCACAACGAGTATTTTTACCCCTTGCAGTGGCTTTTCGGTGGCAGGTTTATGGGTATTGCTTGTAGAAGGGCTAACCACTTTGCTTTTCATCGCTTCAAATAACACGCTGGTAAGCACAGGCTTATGCAAAATAGTTTTAATGTTTATTTTTTTAGCTATGTCGTAAATTGCGTCGTTTTTGCTTGCTGTAAGTACAATAATATTGTTGCAAAGCTGTGGGTTTACTTTGTAAATGCGAGTAAAAAACGTTTCACTGCTCATGGTTGGCATTTCACAATCAACAATAATAATTTTATAAGTGTTTATATTTTCTTTAATTATTTTTATTGCATCACTTGCCTGCGTGCAAGGCGTACAACGCAGCCCCATTGCACTAAGCTGACTTTTAATTAAGCTTAAATCATCTTCGTTATCATCTATTAGTAATACATCAAATGGTTCAGCAAATGATAACTGTGGGCTGTCTTCTATTAATGCTTGGGTGTTTACCTCAACGTTTATGGTAGCAATAAACTCACTGCCTTCACCTTGCGTGCTGCTTACAGAAATATCGCCACCCATTGCTTGGCATAAACGTTTACTAATGGCTAAGCCTAACCCCGTTCCCCCGTATTTTCGGGTTGTAGAGCTGTCGGCCTGAGTAAATGACTCAAACAAGTTAGGTAAGCTTTTTTCATCAATACCAATGCCGGTGTCTTTAACACTAAAGCGTAAAACAATACTTTTGGCGTCATTGGGGGCTTCTTCTGCGTCTATTTGCACCGAAACAGCCCCTTTAGAGGTAAACTTAATCGCGTTAGAGCACAAGTTAATTAATACTTGGTTTATACGCACCACATCGCCAACTAAGTTATGTTTCACGTTATCGCTAATATTAACCTCAAACGCAATTCCTTTACTCCGCGCCCTATTTTCAAATGTGGTCGTTATATAATCGACAACCGCGTTTAGCGAAAATGCAAAGGCCTCGAGTTTGATATTTCCAGACTCGATTTTTGAAAAATCTAAAATGTCATTAATAACTACAAGCAATTGATCTGACGAGTACTTTATTTTTTCTAAATATTGTTTATCTTCTTCAGGTAAGTTTTTGCCCAATAAAATATTTGTCAGCCCTATAATGCCACTCATTGGGGTTCTGATCTCGTGACTCATATTGGCTAAAAATTCAGATTTTGACGAGGTAAGTTGCTCTGCTTCTTCTTTAGCTTGTAATAGCTCTTTAGTGCGTTGCTCTACACGCGATTCAAGTCGTAGCTTTTCTTCATCAAGCGCGTTTACAAGCTGAATGCGGCGGCGGTTTAACCGTAATACAAACACTAAAAAAGCGCTCAATACAAAAATAGTAATGGCGGCGCTGTAAATTAACACTTTATTTTGTACAAAGTAACTCGGCTTGTAATAAGCAATAATCGATTTTTCTGGCAGGCTTTGCGGGGCAACATTATATTTTTTTAGCTGTCGCCAATCGTATTTATGAACACTTAAATTTTCATCACTTATAGTGGGTAACACGTTATTTTCACTGTAAGAAATAATAGCTTCACCCACGCTTTTACCTATTTTCTCACCTGATAAAACATAACCACCCACTACACCTGAGCCCAATAAAACTTCCCAGTAGCTAAAAATAGGGGCGTTACTGTGCTGAGCCAGTAAGCTGACGAGCTGATACGGGCTAATCGACTTATTTTCGTAATTTCTAAATATAGGGGTAAATAAAATAATGGCGTCTGAAGGCGCATTTTTTACTTTTGTCATCAGTTCAGCAGCCGGAAGATCAAACCATTGCTCAATTTCTAAATACGAAAAATCTTGGCTGATAATATTAAACAGCCCCGTATAAAAGTTTATACCGATTTCATTTTTAGTATCTAAGATGACTATGAGCTTTTTAGGTTTCATTAAATTAACCGCGCTGGCGGTTGCTTGCTTGTAGTCTAACTTAGCCTGCATTGAGGCATTATTTGTGTTGGCCGGTAGCCTAAACTGTTCGCCAGGTTCTAAATAAATTTTTGGTGTGCTAGTAAAAAATCATTCAATTGCGATATTAACGTGGCAGCTGAGGGGGATTGCGTGACAATTATATCAATGTGCTTATTTTTATATTTTTGCTTAAGGTAGTCGCTCATTAATTGCGTTTGAGTGGCCTCATCAAAGCGCCCTACATCAATGTTTTCAACAAAAAGCTCATAGTCAAAAGTCCGTGTTGATAGCTCGCTATTTAAGCCCTCTTCAACACTTTTATGCCAAGGCATATGTTGGTTTGTAGAATTTATAAATAAGACATTGGTAATTTTAGAATCCGGTTGAGCGCTTACCGGCAAACTGGCAAATTGAAAAACAAGAAATAAAAATAAAATAATGGCTTTCATGTTTCTCATAGTTGCTTGAAGTAATTAGTACCACTAGAGTAGATGTTAATTAGTTACAAATCAATTAAATGAGATGTAAATTACAAAGGTGTTTTTGCGTTTTTGCGCATTTACGCCTCGCTAATTATTGCAGTGCATAAGTTAGCTAAAAGCGCTTTTATAAAGCCAACTCAATTACGCATGCTAAGCTGAATTTCTGCTTGGGCATTAAGTGCCATTTCTACAAACGCTTGCGTGGTAGCGCTGCTGTTAATTTGCTTGTATTGCAGCTGCAAATAAATTTGTGTGTCGACCTTTTCTAACTCTATAAAATGGCAACCCTCGCTATATAATTTACTTACACAATAAGGTGCTATAGCTAACCCTAAACCGGCGGCAACCTCTGTTACTAAGGTTTGCATATGCCTTGGTTGACTAATAATGTTAGGTGAAAAGCCAGCGCGCTTGCAACGAGTAATAATTTCATCAAACAACCCTAAGGCTTCGTCGCGATTAAAAAGAATAAACGGCTCATTTTTAAGGGTTTTCAAATTAATAGTTTGCGTTGATGCAAAGGGATGATTTTTGTTGACCACCGCTACGAGGCGGTCGACGTACATAGTTTCACTTATAAACTCATCGGCTATGGTGCTTGGTAAAGGCCGAGAAAACGCGACATCTACCCGTTCGTTTTTAAGGGCCTCTATTTGCTCGGTCGCGGTCATTTCTAGCAAGGTAACGTGAACATTAGGAAACTGCGACTTATACGTTCGGATTAATTTGGCCAAAAATGTTAAACATGCAGAGCTTAAATACGCAATACTCAGCGAGCCTAACTGCCCGCTATCGACCAGTTTAACCTTATTTTTAGCCCGCTCTGTAAGCGCTAAAATTGCAGTGGCATCTTTAACTAACTGCTCTCCCGCTTGCGTGATCGACACCTCCCGAGAGTTACGGGTAAACAAGCTAACACCTAGCTGCTCTTCTAACGAAGAAATATGGCGACTTATAGCGGGTTGAACTGTATGTAGCTCTTGAGCCGCTTCTGAAAAGCTCAAGTGCTTAGCCACTGCAATAAAACTTTTTAATATTTTTATATCCATGTGCGACTCAAATTTGCTCTGTATGAGAGGTATAGCAACAACTATACGTTATTTGTATAAATTCCATCAAATTTAAACATTTCTAACATCAAGCATCTCCCTCTATCATTCGCCTACCTTTTAATGTTGGAGAGCAAAATGACCCTGGTAACGCAAAGCGCCTCGTTAAGTCGCTTTATTTTATTGTTGATGACAACCGCCATTGCAGCAACCGCTGCAAACCTATATTACAGCCAGCCAATTTTACCCCTAATTGGTAACGAGTTTAATTTAACGGATTCACAACTTGGTAGCATTCCCGCATTTACTCAATTTGGTTACGCTTTTGCCCTATTGTTTATTTCGCCGCTGGGGGATTCTATTGCGCGTCGTCGCTTAATAAGCATTTTATCGGGCTTACTGGTTATTGCATGTAGTTTTGCCATATTTACACCTAACTTACCGCTGTTATTAATGTCGGTATTTTTAATAGGGGTAAGTGCCAACATTACCCAACAATTAATCCCTTTTGCGGCATCACTTGTATCTGCTGAAAATAAAGGGGCGACATTGGGCACCTTAATGATGGGCCTAACCATTGGTATTTTACTTTCACGCACGTTAAGCGGTTTTGTAGGAGAGCACTTTGGTTGGCGTGGCGTATTTGTTATGTCTGCAATATTAGCTGCGCTATTTGGTGTACTACTTAGGCTCTTTTTACCTCTAAATAAACCACAAACTAGCTTACGTTACTGGCCGCTACTTAAAAGTACAGTAGCGTTATTTAAACAGCACAAACCACTACAAGTGTTTACTTTAACTGGCGCGCTTTGGTTTGCTGCTTTTAATGTACTGTGGGCTACTTTAGCTATTTATCTCAGTGATGCACCTTTTAACTACAGTGCCCAAGAGGCCGGATTATTTGGCATCATTGCATTAGCTGGCGTAATAGGGGCTAAGTCTTCGGGTAAGTGGGTCAATGCGCTGGGCTTTAAAAAATTAGTCATGATAGTACTCACACTTGCCGCAATTGGTTTTGCTATTACAGGCGTTTTTTTAGGAAACCTAATAGCCCTAATTATCGGTATTATTTTAATCGACTTCGCTATTTTTAGCGCACAAGTAGCCAATCAAGTCCGCGTATTTAGCATAGACCCAAGCGCACAAAGCCGTATCAATGGTGTTTACATGCTCGGCTACTACTTAGGTGGCGCCTTTGGCTCAATTATTGGTGTGAAAGCCTTTGCTTTGTACCAGTGGCCTGGCGTAGTTGTCCTTAATGTAGTGTTAATTACCATTAGCGCTGCTTTTAACTCTCTCGCAAAAAAAATAACCGCCATTAACTCCTTGCAACTAAGCGTAAGTACTCCTTAGTTGCCCTATTTAAAAACAGAGAATACTTATGAATAAACTCAATAACGCAGGAAGCTACACTTTGCTGTGTATAGCTTGCTTAACAATCATGGTGGGTGCATTGGTTGCACCTGGTTTAATCAGTATATCAACAGCCCTAAATGTTGCTGACAGTGCGGTATTTTTAGTGACCTTACCGGCTTTAGGGGCTGTTATATTTGCGCCTATTGCAGGTAAATTAATTGATAAATATGGCGCTTACCGTTCATTAATTATTGGCTTATTTTTATACGGCTTTTTAGGTGCAAGCGTATATTGGCTACAAGGGCCGTTGTTGGTTTTTGCTAACCGTATTTTGCTTGGCGGTGTTACCTCAATTGTTATGGCCGGTTGTACCGTTTTAATATCACAGTGGTACTTTGTTAAAGCGCGCCTAGGCATGCTTGCTAAGCAAGGTATGGCAATAGAGCTAGGTGGCGTTATATTTCTATTTATAGGTGGCCTACTTGCTGTGCAGCATTGGGCTTTACCATTATCGTTGTACCTTATTTCTTGGGTATTTTTAGCCATGTTGCTACTTTTTGTGCCGCGTAATCACCCTCAAGCACAAGAGGCACAAGCAACACAAGAGCACGTAATATCAAATAAAGGCTTATCTCTTAAGCATGTGTATTCGCTGGCTGTGCTTGCAATGGTCACGTTTTTTAGCGCAATTGTTTTACTACCCAGCACAATGCATGCGCAAAATTATAATGAAGAACAAGTAGGTTTTTTACTCTCTTTCATCTCGTTAGTGGCTGTTGTTGTGGCACATTTTATGCCTCAGTTAACTAAAAAAATGGGCGAGCAAAAAGTACTTGCGCTGGCATTTATAGGCTATGGGGCATCATTTGCTTTCTTTTTACAAACGGGTACAGCGTTATTGGTAATAGGCGCTGTGTTTAGCGGTATTGGCTTTGGTTTTAGCATCCCACTATTAAACCATATGACCGTAGAGCGTAGCGCAGCCTCTGTTCGCGGTCGTAACCTCTCTTATTTCACAATGGCTGTTTTTTCTGGGCAATTTTTAACATCGTTTGTTGAATATACCCCAAGAGGCACTCGCAATATTTTTATTAGCTGTATCAGCTTATGTGCACTCACTGCGCTGTACTTATTTGTTAAAAAAAATCATTCACAATCAGTATAAAAGAGGTGTTTATGTCAGAGTCATTTAAATTAATAGCCGGTAATTCATTTCCAACAGTTACTGCACACTTGCTCGATGGGACAACCGCAGATCTAAGTAAGCCGCACGGTGGCGCCGAGTGGCAAATGCTCGTGGTATACAGAGGCAAGCATTGCCCGCTTTGTATGCGTTACTTAAATTTACTAGAAGCGCAATTACCCGCATTAAAGGCACTTGGGGTGAGCGTTTGTGCTGTTTCTGCAGATAGCCGCGCGCAGCTAACACAAAGCATGGACACGCTCGCGGTTAGCTTTCCTATAGCTTATGGTTTAACACAGCAGCAAATGAAACAACTTGGGCTGTATATTTCCTCACCTCGCTCTGAGCAAGAAACCGATCACAACTTTGCAGAGCCCGCTATGTTTGTCGTAAATGAGCAAGGGATATTGCAAGCTGTAAATATTTCTAATGCCCCGTATTTACGCCCTGAGTTAGACGTGGTTGTAAGAGGCTTAAAGTTTATTAAAGAGCAAAATAACTACCCTATTCGCGGCACTGTTGTGTAACCATTTAAATTGCAGCCTTGGCATTTATTACCTTACGGCTGCTTTATTAAGGCATAAGCTTTCATGAAGAATTTATTTAGTAACCTTTTAAATTTAGCCAGCGCGCTTTTTATGTTTAAGTTTGCCCTGCCAAAATTATTAGCAGCGCAAGTAAGCGTTAAAACCTTTAGCTACTTTGCGCAGGTACTGCCCGTTAACGCTAAAATTTATATGTATAGCGTTGGTTTACTGGAGTTGGTAGTGGGTTTAATGATGCTTGCTCTTTTGTTTATTAAAAATGAGAAGCAAAAAGCACTGTTTACCTATGTTGCGTATGTTTTATTGGCGGGTACGTTAATTGGGGCGCTGTTACATGAATATTTTGTTCGCCCCGAGCCAATTGCTCAGTTAGTGACTTACTCAGGCTGCTTTTTAGTTATATGTGCTATTCAATTTTTAGCCTATAGAAAGACGCTAATAGCGCGTTTTGAGTGACTTTAAGGCGTTAAATGGTAGATAGACACTGCACCTTTTGTACTAAAACGTGTAGTTACTTAAAAGCCGCTTAATAGCGGCTTTCTAAAAATTTTTTCAACATTTTGTTTATGTATTCCTCAAAACGGAATGTCGTCATCAAAATCTATTGTTGGTTCCATAGGATTTGATGCACCGCCCTGAGGGGCGTTTTGCGGCTTAGGTGCAAAACCACCTTGCTGCTGTGGCGCATTACTTTGCCCAGGAGCAAAGCCACTGTTGTTTGATTGTTGGTATTGGTTATTTTGCTGTGGAGCAGGTGCTGCAGCTGGGCGTTGTGCTGGTGCAGCTTGTTGTTGTGGTGCATAGCCACCTTGCTGGCTGTTTTGAGCTTGGTTGTTTTGACCATAGCCACCGCCTTGTTGATTATTTTGGTAACCGCCACCTTGTTGGCCGCCTTGATTACCTTGATAACCACCACCTTGCTGATCGCCACCGCGAGCACCTAGCATTTGCATTTGACCCGTAAAGCCATCAACAACGATTTCTGTTGTGTATTTTTCTTGGCCTTGTTGGTCGGTCCATTTACGTGTTTGAAGTTTACCTTCAACGTAAATTTGCGAGCCTTTACGGCAGTACTCACCAACAATTTCAGCTAGCTTGCCAAAAAATACTACACGGTGCCATTCAGTTTTATCAACCATTTGGCCAGTGTTTTTGTCTTTATAGCTGTCTGACGTTGCTAAGGTAATATTTGCTACACCATTGCCATTAGGCATGTAACGAACTTCAGGATCTTGTCCTAAATTACCAACCAAAATTACTTTGTTCACACCGCGTGCCATGGAACCTTCTCCTATAAACGTTAGATTAAACCAGCTACTTTACGTGCTTGGTCTAGGTCAAATTCTTTATCATTAATCTTTAAATAGCTGCGGCTTTCGTCGCGTACTACTGTTGCTTCTATTACGCCAGGTAAAGCAACTAGCTGAGAAGCAAGTGCTTGAGCTTGCTCTTCAGAACTTAAATTGGTCATTAAACTAATAACTTTACTTTTCGGTGGGACTTGCATTTTCCACGCAATAATAAGCCATATTAACCCAACAAGTGCCGCTGCCGCAAACACAGCTTGCGTACTTGTAGTTTGGGCAACATAACCCCCTAAAATACCACCTAAAAAAGCCCCCAAAAACTGGCTAGACGAATACCCACCCATTGCCGAACCTTTTTGGCTAGCGGGAGCAATACGCGATACAAGCGCAGGCATAGTGGCTTCTAAAAAATTAAATGCTACAAAATAAAGCAACATACAAATGGCAATGCCAACTACGCTATTCACCCAAATAGACATAGCAAACATACTAATAGAAAGCAGTGCTACCGAGCCAATAAACGCTTGTTTTTCTTTTTCTTTTTTAATGGCAATAATCATAATAGGGACCATTAAAATAAACGCTAACAGCAATACCGGAATATATAAATACCAATGGTGGTTTGCCACTAAGCCATCTTTTATTAGTTGGCTGGGTAGTACCACAAAAATAGTGGTTAGCGTTAAATGTAGCAGTAATACGCCTGCATTTAAGCGCGATAATTGCGGATGCTTAATAAGCTTTTTAATATCACTAAAGCTTGCCAAGGTATCGCCTTTGGGCGCTTTGTTTACTGCGTTGGGCACTAAAAATAAAATAATACCAATACCGAACACGGCAAGGATTGCAGTTAACCAAAATACTCCCGCTACACCCCACGACGCGGCAACAATAGGCCCAAGTAACATAGCAAAAGCAAAGCTCATCCCTATGCTCATACCAATCACCGCCATTACTTTAGGGCGCTGTTCGTCGCGGCTTAAGTCGCTGGCAAAAGCAAGCAGCGCACTGGCTATAGCGCCCATACCTTGTAGTGCACGGCCCACTGTAACCATTTGAATAGATTCAGCAAGGGCTGCAATAACAGAGCCCAACGCAAACACAACTAAGCCACCAACAATTACTTTTTTACGGCCTATTTTATCTGACAAACGCCCCATAGGAATTTGCAGTACCGCTTGCGTTAAGCCATACGCGCCAATAGCAAATCCTATCCACATAGGCGAAAAACCATCAAGCGATTGGCCATAAATAGCCAATACAGGCATCAGCATAAACAAGCCGAGCATTCTAAATGCAAACACACTCGCCAGCGATACAGCGGCGCGCTTTTCTCGTGAATTAAGTGAAGATGCGGTCATTATCTGCGTATTCTTACGATATGAAAAATTTAGGCTGGGATTCTACCACAAGCTTGGCAATAATTAATCGCCTATAAGTAAGGATTTTTTCGTTGATCATTGATTAATAATGTTTCGTATTATGCGATACTGGACAAATAATTTTGGTAATAAACGAGATAGCATGGAAAACATTGAAGTCCGAGGCGCCCGTACGCACAATTTAAAAGACATCAGCCTAACCATCCCACGTGATAAATTAATTGTTATCACAGGCCTATCTGGTTCGGGAAAGTCATCACTGGCATTTGATACTTTATATGCAGAAGGACAGCGTCGTTATGTTGAGTCACTTTCTGCCTACGCAAGGCAATTTTTATCGTTAATGGAAAAGCCTGACGTTGATCATATTGAAGGCCTCTCTCCCGCCATTTCTATTGAGCAAAAATCTACATCGCACAATCCTCGCTCAACAGTGGGTACCATTACCGAAATATACGATTACTTGCGTTTAATGTTTGCCCGCGTGGGCGAACCACGGTGCCCAACCCACGACTTACCACTTGCAGCACAAACAATTAGCCAAATGGTTGATACCGTTTTAGCACTGCCAGAGGGCACTAAGCTGATGCTTTTAGCGCCAGTAGTTAAAGATCGTAAAGGTGAGCACGTTAAATTACTTGAGCAACTTGCAAGCCAAGGCTACATTCGCGCTCGTATAGACGGCGAAGTATGCGACTTATCAGATCCGCCAACACTTGAGCTTCATAAAAAACACACTATTGAAGTGGTGGTTGACCGCTTTAAAGTAAAAGATGGCCAACAGCAGCGTTTAGCAGAGTCGTTCGAAACCGCACTAGAGATGTCTGGAGGTGTGGCAAATGTAGCCTACATGGACGACAGCACGATAGAAGAAATGCTGTTCTCGGCAAATTTTGCCTGCCCTACCTGTGGCTACGCAATGACCGAATTAGAACCGCGTTTATTTTCGTTTAATAACCCTGCCGGTGCGTGTCAAAGCTGTGATGGTTTAGGCGTACGCCAATACTTTGATCCTAACCGTGTGGTACATAACCCTGAGCTCAGCCTTGCCGGTGGTGCTATTAAAGGCTGGGATAAACGCAGCTTTTATTATTTTCAAATGCTACAGGCGGTCGCCGAGCACTATAACTTTGATTTAGATGTGCCATTTGAAAAGCTGGCTAAAGAATCGAAAAAAATTATTTTAGAAGGCTCAGGGCAAACAAAAATAGCCTTTAACTACCGTAACGACAGAGGCGATTTAATAACACGCAACCACGAGTTTGAAGGCGTGTTAAACAACATGAACCGTCGCTATCGCGAAACTGAGTCAAACTCAGTGCGTGAAGAACTCGCTAAATATCAAACTAGCCAAGCGTGTCCTAGTTGTCATGGCTCGCGTTTACGCCAAGAAGCACGCCACGTATTTATAGGTCAAACAAACCTACCTGCTATTACGACTATGAGTATTGGCGAAGCGATGGACTTTTTTGAAGGGCTATCACTAACAGGCCAAAAAGCCCAAATAGCTGAAAAGATCCTGAAAGAAATTCGCGACCGCTTATCGTTTTTAATTAATGTAGGCCTTAATTACTTATCACTTGAGCGCAGTGCCGATACCCTCTCAGGTGGTGAAGCCCAGCGTATTCGTTTAGCCAGCCAAATAGGTGCAGGCCTTGTGGGCGTAATGTACGTACTGGATGAACCATCAATTGGTTTACACCAGCGCGATAACGACCGTTTATTACAAACATTGGTACATTTACGCGACTTAGGTAATACCGTTATTGTTGTTGAGCACGACGAAGACGCGATTCGCGCAGCCGATCACATTATTGATATTGGCCCAGGTGCGGGTGTACACGGCGGACATATTATTGCACAAGGTACACGTGACGATATTTTAGCCACTAAAGACTCAGTAACTGGCCAGTTTTTATCAGGCGTGCGCAAAATAGAAGTGCCACAAGAGCGTAACCCAACCAGCGAAAAATGGCTTGAGCTATTTGGCGCAACAGGGAATAACCTAAAAAATGTAGATTTAAAAATTCCATTTGGCTTATTAACCTGTATTACAGGGGTATCGGGCTCAGGTAAATCAACGCTCATTAACGATACACTCTTTAAGCTTGCGCATACTGAGCTTAATGGCGCGACCACAGCAGAAGCCGCGCCTTACAAATCAATTAGTGGCCTTGATCATTTTGACAAAGTGATTGATATTGACCAAAGCCCAATTGGTCGCACACCGCGCTCAAACCCTGCAACCTACACAGGTATTTTTACCGGTATTCGTGAGTTATTTGCAGGGACACAAGAAGCCCGCTCTCGCGGCTATAAAGTAGGTCGCTTTAGCTTTAACGTGAAAGGCGGGCGCTGTGAAGCCTGCCAAGGTGATGGTGTAATTAAAGTAGAAATGCACTTTTTACCTGATGTATATGTACCGTGTGATGTATGTAAGGGCGCGCGCTATAACCGCGAAACCTTAGAAGTACAATACAAAGGTAAAAACATTCACCAAGTGCTCGAAATGACCGTTGAAGACGCGCACGACTACTTTGATAAAATACCTGCAATAGCGCGTAAACTTAAAACGCTAATGGACGTTGGTTTATCGTATATTCGTTTGGGGCAAGCTGCTACCACGCTCTCTGGTGGTGAAGCACAACGTGTAAAACTGGCTCGTGAGCTATCTAAACGCGATACAGGTAAAACACTGTATATACTTGATGAGCCAACAACCGGCCTTCACTTTGCCGATATTGAACAACTACTTGTGGTATTACATCGCCTGCGCGATCATGGTAATACCATTGTGGTAATTGAGCATAACTTAGATGTGGTTAAAACCGCAGACTGGGTGGTTGATTTAGGCCCTGAAGGGGGCGCTGGCGGCGGTGAAATACTCATTGCAGGCACGCCTGAAGAAGTAGCCGAATGTGAACGCTCGCATACTGGGCATTACCTAAAGCCATTGCTTTAAGATAGATAATAAAAAGTATTCATTAAAAGTCACAAAAATGCCGCTAAATTTAGCGGCATTTTTATTTGCTTATACTAATTTATGTACGAGGAATAAACCCTAGTGCATCGTAAACCGATTTAAGTGTTTTTTCTGCACGTACACTGGCTTTTTCTGCGCCTGATTTCATGATGCTATCAAGTAGGTTTTGATCTTCTCTGATCTCTTTAAAACGTGCTTGGATTGGCTCAATCATGCTAACAACTGCATCGGCTGTGTCTTTTTTCAGGTGGCCATACATTTTATCTTCATACTCTGGCACTAAGTCTTCAATTGAGCGCTTAGTGGCTACGCTTAATAAAGTAAGTAAATTAGAAACGCCTGGCTTTTCAGCACGGTCAAAGTAAATACGCGCTTGCTCGTCTGAATCGGTTACTGCTTTTTTAAGCTTTTTCTCAATCTTTTTAGGCTCATCTAATAGCATGATGTAGCCATTAGGGTTTTCGTCAGACTTAGACATTTTTTTGAGCGGATCCTGAAGGCTCATTACACGTGCGCCAAATTCGGGAATATATGGCTCAGGTAACTTAAATACGTCACCGTATAAATTATTAAAGCGTGTAGCTATATCACGCGTTAGCTCTAAGTGCTGCTTTTGGTCATCCCCTACCGGTACTTGGTCAGCTTGGTATAATAAAATATCCGCTGCTTGCAATACTGGGTACGAAAATAAACCGACGTTTACATTGTTAGCATGCTTAGATGACTTGTCTTTAAACTGGGTCATGCGGTTAAGCTCGCCCATTTGCGCATAACAATTTAGCACCCATGCTAACTGCGCGTGTTCTGGCACTTGCGACTGTACAAATAAGGCCGATTTTTCAGGGTCTATGCCACATGCCGCGTATAACGCTATACCATCTAATACACGAGAGCGAAGAAGTTCAGGCTCTTGGCGAACAGTAATCGCGTGTAAATCAACAAGCATAAAGAAACTTTCGTGGTCTTCCTGTAGCTTTAGCCACTGGTTAATAGCGCCAACATAGTTGCCTATTGTCATACCACCGGTTGGCTGAATGCCACTTAAAACTACTGGTTTACTCATGATTTTCCTTTACTGTTTAGTTAATTAAAAATTTTAACGCTGTGTTAGTGTTGGTATTATATCTAAGAAGTTATCGCATAGGTACTGTGGATTATAATCCTCAAGATTTTCGCCTTGGTTATAACCATAATCCACCGCTATTACATCAATTTTAGCGGCATGTGCTGCCAATATATCGCTTTTTGAATCGCCAATCATAATAGCCTTACTCGGCTCAACATTCAGCTTTTTACATGCATACAATAAAGGCGCTGGTGAAGGCTTTTTAGCCATATCGTCTCCACACACTATCACTTCAAAGTGACTGGTAAGGGAAAGCTTATCAAGTAGTAGCTCGGTAAATAGACGCGCCTTATTAGTAACAAGTGCTTTTGGCATGCCCCGCAAAGCACTGAGCCCTGTTTCTACATGCTGATACAACACACTATACTTGCCCACTAGCTGCTCATAATGTTGGTAAAATAAGGCAATGGCTTTTGCACTAAGCGCTTCCTCTAAATGTTCGCTAATTTGCATATCGCCGCTGAGTGCACGTTTGACTAGGGTTTCAATACCGTTGCCTATCCAGCTTTCAACCAAGCTTTGGCTAACAATAGGAAACGCTAAATCACTCAGTGTTAAGTTTACTGCTAGGTATAAATCGTAAACGCTATCAACAAGTGTGCCGTCAAGGTCGAACAAAGCTACATCATATTTCATTACTTTACGTTTCCTAACTGCTCACGCATTTGATCAATAACAACTTTGTAATCAGGCTCATTAAAAATAGCAGACCCTGCTACAAACATATCGGCACCTGCTTGCGCTGCTGCGGCTATGTTATCAACTTTAATACCACCATCTAATTCTAGGCGAATATCACGACCCGACTCAACTATACGCTGCTTTGCTTGAGCTAGTTTTTCAAGGGTGTGGGGAATAAAGCTTTGGCCGCCATAGCCTGGGTTTACCGACATTAATAAAATAGTATCTAGCTTATCAATAACGTGATCGAGGTAGCTAAGGCTAGTGGCAGGGTTAAATACTAAGCCTGCTTTACAACCATGGTCTTTAATGAGCTGTATGGTGCGGTCTATATGCTCGCTGGCCTCAGGGTGAAAAGTAATTATTGATGCGCCGGCCTCTGCAAACAAAGGAATTATACTATCGACTGGTTTTACCATTAGGTGCACATCTATAGGCGCTGTTACACCGTAATCTCTAAGCGCTTTACACACCATAGGCCCAATAGTGAGATTAGGCACGTAGTGATTGTCCATGACATCAAAATGTACTACATCAGCGCCTGCAGCGAGTACTTTATCCACATCTTCGCCTAATTTTGCAAAATCGGCAGACAAAATAGAAGGCGCAATTAAGTATTTTTGTTCAGGGTTTAACATAGTAATCCGTCAATCAGTAAAGTATGCCTTAATGTACCGTAAATGCTGAAGTTTCCCAAGTAATACACTGTAAATTAGGCATAACTAAAATTTCGATTTAAATATATAAGTATTTATTTATAAAAAGCTTTAGGGCGTGTTGAGCTTTAATGCTTGAGTTTTGGGCAGCGTGTTTAATTTTTGGCAAGGCCGTGAGTAGGACACACAAGCTTTGCTTACATGATGTAAGCTATTAGATTAACGCAAGAGCAGTTATTGTGCCCACTCGATTACAAACTTCGGGGCGCGATTTAAAAACTCTTAGCTTGAGAACACACTTTAACTCATAAGTTTCAACAGGCCTTAGCTATTACAGATAAATATTAGTTTGTTATTTATACAGCTTTTGTTATTATTAAAGGAGTAACTTAATTTTAGGCTAATATTATGCGTGCATTTAAAACAGGGATCTTAATTGCGTCGGCATTGTTATTTATTGGGGCATTTAGTTTTGCGCCAAGTTCTGAGCAAGAATTAAGCTTAGTTAGCAATTGTCAGCATCAGGCAAGTAGTAAAAACGCTTCAAATACCTTAACGTGTGCGAAAGTAGAAGAAGACTCATCGTGGTTTTCGTGGCTAACAGGCGATAGCCGCAGTGCGCAGTTTCATTATTTAGATTTATTAGAGCTATTAACTAGCTCAGAAGACGCTAAGAATACGCCTTCAATAAAACCTCTATTTTAAATAATGCTGCACTTTATTAGCGCGTTGCAAAGTGTGCTAGCAGCATTTTTTGGTGTGCAATCAGAGCACAAACGCCAAGCCGACTTCCAGCAACACTCCCCTCTTTTTATTATTGCTTTAGCTGTGCTGTTTTTTGTTATTTTTGTAGTGACAATTTACGCAGTGGTTGCTTGGGTGCTAAATACATAGCCATTAGCTCGTCAACCTTGTTGCGTGATCCACCTTTAGGGCTGATAGTACGTTTTACCTGAATTTTACCAAGTGTAGCTTGGCTATAAATTTTTCGCGTCCATACGGTATCGTGATTAGATATAAGCACTGGGGTATTGTTTTCAAACGCGGCTTGCTCGGCTAAGTTTGCCAAGTTTGCTTGATCGTCTAAATTAAACCCGCCTTTAGCATAAGAGGTAAACGACGCTGTTTTACTTAGCGGTACATAAGGCGGATCGCAATAAATAACCGCATTGTTTGGCACAAGCTTAAATACATCATCGTAGCTTAGGCAGGTAAATGTGGCTTTTTGTGCTTTTTCGGCAAAAAAATACATTTCTTTTTCTGGAAAATAAGGCTTTTTATATTTACCAAATGGCACGTTAAAAATGCCTTTGAGGTTATACCTACACAGCCCATTGTAACCATGGCGATTCATGTATAAAAAGAGCATTGCGCGCTCATATACATCATTGCTTTTATTAAACTGTACACGGTATTCGTAGTAAGCGTCTGGGTGGTTATTTAAATCAACAAATAGTTTTTTAGAGTCACTTATAAACTCATCAGGCGAGCGCTTGAGCTCTTTGTATAAGTTAATTAAATCAGCATTGATGTCGTTGAGTAAATAGTGTTTAAAATTACTATTTAAAAATACCGAGCCTGCACCTACAAAAGGTTCTACCAAGGTTTCAGCGTGTTTGCTGGCTTGAGATAAACGTGCATTAATATCTTCAACTAGGCTGTATTTACCGCCAGCCCATTTAAGGAAGGCTCTACTCTTTTGTTGCATTGGTTCTTAACTTCAATCTGCTGTAGCGCGATTTTACACTAAAGTGAGTCAGTTTACTGATCAAGTCGTGCAATTTCTTGTTTTATTTTGCTGATTTTTTTATAAAAAGGCTTGTTCTTTCTAAGCGCGCTCGACAAGGCAGACAACGCACTTTTAGCATCAGCGAGTGATGCATAACTGCCAATAGTAACCACCCACCACACTTTATTATTTCGCTTAGTTTGATATACCTTAGCGCGCTGGCTTAAATTATGTTGAATAATAAACTCACGGGTGATTTTTTCCTGTGTAACGGCTAGCAGCTGCACAGTTGTATTATTATCTGGCTGAGCTAAATACCAAGCGTTATCTGATACGTTATTTGAGGTTTTAGGCTGCGGGCTTTCTTTATCGTCACTTTCAATTGGCTCAATAGTCTCAGGAGTGTTTAAGCTTTGTGGTAACGCTTCGCTTTGCTCACTCTGAGCGCTTTGTTGAGCTTGGTGCGTTAGGCTTTGCATTATCGCCGGCACATCGTTTTTATGAGGCGCTACATTCTCTTGTGATTTATCGCTGACCGCCTCTAAAGGCAAATCCGCTTTTGAAATATCAGAATTGTCATTACTGACTTCTTTATTCGCGCTTGGGATAGCGGTAATTTTAGAAGCAGGAATAGCGGTATCTATGCCTTGGCTTTGTTGATTTTGATAGTACGTTTGCCACCACTGGGTCATGTCATTTTTATACAGCAAACCAATGATAAGTAGCATAATTATAATTAACAACGAGATTAAGTGTACTCGCCACGACACTTTATCTTTTTTTACAATATCAGCCACATGCTCGGTTGGCTGCCATGCTAATAATAAGCTGGGGTTGCCTTTCGCTTCATTTAAAAATGCACTAAATACGGGGTCTTCATCGTACGGTAAATTAGGAAAATACCAGCTCATTAGCTGTTTAGATTCATGTGCAGACAAAGGCTCTAAGTAAATTTCAACGGCATTATTAATTGCCAGCTTTGATTGCGAAGCTAGCATGATATAAAGCGTTACAGGGCTGTTTTTGGCAAGTAACTCTAACTCCTGTAATAGCTCTTCAGATAGGTGCCTTGCATTATCGAGCACCCATAAACAGGCCTCACACGGCTGCTGCTGCAACAGCTGGTAAAAGTTTTCACTTAACGATAAATCGTGATCAATCAGCGGAGAGTTAAAGCTTTGCTCTAATATATCACTCATCAGTGATACATCATTTACATTGGCACTTACTTGTACAAATGCTTTATTAAAACTGTTGTATTTGTCGGTGATAAAGGTTTCGAGCATATAACTTTTGCCTAAGCCAGAGGTGCCTAGTAATACAATTAAGTTTTGCCCGTATTCAAATTGCAGAGCGATTCTATCCACCAACGCCGCACGGCTTGGTAAAATTTGCGCCTGCATTATTGCTCGATTAACGCTCTAACTTGGTCGTCTGATACGTCATCTACCAATGCGCATTGACCAAATTGAGTAGGTAAAATAAAGCGGATAGTGCCTTTTTTATTTTTTTTGTCTTTACGCATATGCATTAAAAACTGCTCAGCAGTCATTTCACTTGGGATCTCAGTCGGTAAATTATAAAGCTTGAGTAGCGTTACAATTCTATCTACCTCAGTTTGCGATAAATCACCGCGTGTATGCGCTAATTTAGCAGCAAGTACCATTCCGGTAGCAACAGCCTCGCCATGTAGCCATACACCGTATCCCATTTGCGCTTCAATTGCATGCGCAAAGGTATGCCCTAAGTTGAGTAATGCACGAAGGCCATTTTCTTTTTCATCTTGCGCCACGATAAGCGCTTTAATTTCACAACATCTATAAATAATATGCTGCAAACTTGCTTCATCTAGTTGCTGTAGCTTTTCTACATTTTGCTCAATAAAAGCAAATAGCTCGGTATCGTAAATTAAACCATACTTAATAACTTCGGCCATACCCGCAGCAAATTCGCGCGCCGGTAAAGTGTGAAGTGAATTAGTATCAATAAAAACCGCTTGCGGCTGATAAAACGCCCCAATCATGTTTTTACCCAGTGGGTGATTTACCGCTGTTTTGCCCCCTACAGAGGAGTCAACTTGTGATAGTACCGTGGTCGGAATTTGAATAAACGGTACACCGCGCTGATAACATGCAGCAACAAAGCCTGTTAAATCGCCAATAACGCCGCCACCTAGTGCAATTAAGCATGTGTCTCGGCCGCAATTATTTTGCAATAAAAAAGCAGATATTTTCTCAAACCATTCAAGTGACTTGTATTGCTCACCATCGGGAATGACAAAAGAAAGAGGGTCTAGATCAGCTAACGAATCAAGCAGTCCTTGTAAATATAAAGGCGCAACTGTGTCGTTAGTGATAATGATAGGCCGACAATCACCAATGTGGTGAACAAGGCGGCCATTATCTTGAAGTGCAGATTGACCAATAAAAATAGGATAACTTCGCTCGTCCAAATTAACAGTTAATTCAAGCATGCTTTGTTATTTCCTTTATTATCGGTTTTTAAAAATCTAATTTCTCGATGATTTGGTTAGCAACAACTTTAGCGCTTTGCTCATCGGTGCGTACGACAAAATCGGCAACTTCTTTGTATAGTGGCTCGCGTTCTTCTGCTAAGCGCTCTAGTACATTACGAGGTGCTTCTTCAGTTTGCAGTAATGGGCGACGCTTGTCGCGTTGCGTGCGTGCAACTTGCTTTTCTATAGGTGTCTCTAGGTATACAACGATACCACGAGCCGAAAGCTTGTTTCGAACTTCTTTACTCATTACTGAACCACCACCGGTTGCAAGTACAATACCTTGCATTTCGGTTAAGTCGCCAATAACAGATTCTTCACGAAGTCTAAAGCCTTCTTCACCCTCAAGATCAAACACCCAGGCAATATCTGCACCGGTACGGCGTTCGATTTCTTGATCAGAATCGACAAATTCAAGGTGTAATTGGTCAGCGATGTGACGACCAATCGTGCTTTTGCCAGCCCCCATGGGGCCAACTAGAAATATATTACGTTTCTCAGCCATATCTTTTAGTACAAACGAACTCTAAAATTTGAAATAAAACCCCGCCTAACGACCTGGCCCCAAAATTAAGGAGGGGATTATCTCAGTAATTGGCCGGGTATTTCAAGTCTATTACAATAAAAAGCCATATAACGAGCAATTATTATCAATAAACACTCGTTGACGAACATAAAACCACTAAATTTTAGTCTATTTGTATTTTCGGTGTCACGAAAATAAGTAATTCACGTTTCTCATTAAACTCGCTGGTGCTCTTAAATAAGCGTCCAACATACGGAATATCACCAAGTACAGGTACTTTATTTGTGGTATTAATTATTTGCTGCTGAAAAATACCACCCAGCACAACGGTTTGGCCGTTATCAACCAGCACTTGTGTTTCAATTTGTTGAGTGTCTATAGAAACCGCTTCACCTGTTCCGGTTTGAACCGTTTCGCCACGAGTATCTTGTGTAATAACTAAGTCTAAAATAACTTTGTTATCAGGCGTAATATGCGGTGTAACCTCAAGGCTCAATACCGCTTTTTTAAAGCTTACAGTAGTAGCACCACTTGAGGCTGATTCGGTATAGGGGATTTCAGTACCTTGCTCAATACGTGCTTTTTGCTGATTAGCTGCGGTAATGCGCGGGCTCGCAATAATCTCACCTTTATTTTCTTCTTCTAAAGCACTAAGCTCTAAATCAATTAAAGTGCCATTAGCCAACTTAGCTATGTGTAAACCAATACTTGCCGCAGGGTTAGTAATAGGTAGGTTTACATTAAGACGGTCTGATAAATCAGGAATAGTGCCATTTGAGATAGACTCAGCTCCTTCAAGCGAGCCAGAGATACCATCGCTATCTTGTTGATCACTAAACCCCCAACGCACGCCTAAATCTTCTGTGACGTTATCGCGCACTGTTACCATACGTGATTCAATAACAACCTGTTGCACTGGAATATCGAGTGTTTCAATCATACGGCGAATACTCTCAATGCTCTTCGCTGTATCTTTAATAAGTAATGTATTGGTACGCTGGTCAACCGATACACTGCCTCGGGCAGAAATGATGCTGTTAGTATCGGTTTTGAGTAAATCCGCAAAATCTTCAGCCTTAGCGTAGTTTAAACGAATATACTCACTGTAAAGCGGCTCTAAATCCTCGACCTTTTGTTTTGCTAGTAAATCTTTAGCTTCACGTGCAGCGAGCTCTTCAGCTGGCGCAACCATCAATATAGAGCCATCCATGCGCTTATCAAGGCCTTTAATACGCAGTACAACATCTAAAGCTTGATCCCATGGAACGCCATCTAAACGAAGCGTAATATTGCCGGTTACTGAGTCACTCGTTACTAAGTTAAACTCGTTATAACCCGCTATGATTTGCAGTACAGCTCTAACCGAAATATCTTGGAAGTTTAAGGTCATTGGACGACCTTGATATTCCTTGCCGCCATCTAAATAGGCATTTTGCGTTTCATCTTTTTCAATGGTTAACGTTAAAATATTATCTATCTGCTGGTAGGTAAAGGTAAAAGCAGCATTAGGCTCAATAACTACACGGCTTAAGCTATCTTCTTTAAAGGTTTCAATGGTACTTACTACAGCACCAAAATCTAGCACATCTAATTCATACAGTAAGTCGTCTAAAATATCTGTGTGATGAAACTCTGCAATTATTTTTCCACCACTTTCATGTACTTCTATTGCAGCTTGCGTGTCTTGTAAAAATACTAAAACTTTTGCTTCACCTTTTTCACCACGGCGAAAATCAATAGATTGAATCCGATTAATATAAGCGCTTGAGGCATCATAACCATTGCTGCTTTCATCAGAAGCTTGCTCAGTAAGCGGGTTATCAGATACGCGCAACGACACTAAGTTATTATTAACTTGTGTTTCGTATATTTTTAAACGCTCTAAATTTACCGTAACTTTTAAGCCTTGCTCTGTCAGTACGCTGCTTACACTGTTAATACCTGCGTGATCGACCGGCACATTTTCAAGACCCTGTTCTAGTTCTGCACCATCAAATAGCATTTCTATGCGCGCTGGTGTGTTGTGTACTTGAATTTTAGGTTGTTGTGTTAGCTCTTCGTCAAATACAAGTTGTAACTCTGTCTCGCCTTTTAGCAAGGGGTTATAACGTACATCATAAAGTAGCGGCGCTGCACTGGCTGTTTTTGCAACAAAAAGAGCCAATATGACAAATAACATCGTTTGAAAACGATGATGCCAAAGTACATCCTTATGCATGTGTGTTTTACCTTTTTTATTATTAATTTGCGCCATTATTTGCCGCCTCTAACATTTCCAATTTAGTCAGCCGCTCTTTCCAACAACCCGACCCATCAGGGATTAATTCAACTAGTTCTACATAATCACTACTTACAGACTTAACTTTACCGTCATACGTCCCTAAGTAATTATTTACAGTTACCCTATGCAGCGTTTCATCCGCTGCGGTGATCAGTGCCCACATTTGCCCGTTAGAGCCTAATGTACCTTTCATTGATAAGTTATCGAGCGGGTACTTTTCTAGTGGCTCTCTCACTCTATCAGGGTCAGGGTGTAAACAATTTTTAACTTGCGTTAGTTTATTTTGAATAATTTCAGGCTGCGGAGCCACAAAAGGGCTGCGTAACTGCGATGCATTATATTCAAAATGTTCAAACTGCGTTAATTCAGGTATTTCCTCTACTTTAGCAGTAGTGCTTGCCTTAACTTGGTCAATAAATTCTTTTTGCTCAGACGTATCGTCGTTACAACCTGCCAACAATAAAACTGACAATGATAATAAAGGGACTAATCTCACTTTTTAACCCCTTCTTCATAACGATATGTTTTTGCTACCACACTGAATGTTAGTTGCTTTTCGCCAGATGATACAATCGAAAAGTCATGTAAACTTACAATTCGTGGTAATTGGGCTACTTTTCCTACAAACTCACCAAATTCATGGTAAGTGCCTATTACTTCAATTTTAATTGGCAACTCAGTATAAAACTCTTTTTCGACTTCAGGTAACCAGCCAATTTTCAAAAATGTTAAACCGCTAGTAGTACCTACATAAGATAAATCGTCTAACAGGCCAGGGGTTTCATTTGAGGTAGGTAATCGCTTTAGTAGTTTAGAAAACTTATCTTCCATTTCAACCATTTGCTCGCGGTATATGTCAAGCTTACTGGCTACGGCATACTTTGTTCTGTAGGTACTGCGTAGCTCTACTTCTTTAGCTACCGCGCTGTGATAGCTGTCTATTTCATCAGATACCAATAGGCTATAACTAAAAAACAACACTAAACCGGCTATAAATAAGCAACAAATTGCTTTTACTGCAACGGGCCACTCGCCAATGTTGTCGAGCTCAATTTCATTCCAATCTATTTCATTTAAGGCTTTTAAATCAAGGTTCATCACTTACCTCACCAATTTCATCAAATGGTTTTACGTAAAACTCCATATTAAAATCACTGAGTAACCGTGATGTTTGATCGCCTGCCACAATGCCTTGCATGGTAGGTCTTTCTAATAAATATGAGCCTTGTACCTGACGCAGCATAGTAGATAAACGATTGTTTGATTCACTGCGCCCTACTACATCAATTTGACTACCACGGCGCTCAAGCTTAGTTAAATACACGCCTTGAGGAACAATCTTAGCTACTTCATCCATAATTTGAGTACCTAAATTACGGCTGCTTTGTAGCTCTTCAATCAAATGCATACGTTGTTGTAAGTTTTCTTTTTTTCTATCTAAACCTCTTATTTCACTGATTTTTTTATCAAGCATGCTGATTTCTGAGCTTAAATAATTATTTTTTAAATTTTGACCATCTTTTAAACCCGCATAAAAAGAACTAAGTAAATACATACTTAAAAAACAAAATACTGCAACGGCCACTAAAATTGTTATAAATTTCTTTTTTGATTCTTCACGCTGTAGCTCTCGCCACGGCAATAGATTTATATGTGGCATGATGAAAAGCTCCTTAATGCCAAACCAGTAGCAATTGCAAACTGCGTTCTATTTCGCTGCATTACATTTCTGTCTACTTTTGGCGAAACTTCCATATTTGCAAATGGTTCAGCAACCACAGCATGAATACCGAGCTCTTCAATTAACAACCTATCTAAACCGTCAATCATCGATGTTCCGCCGGTTAGCACAATATAATCTACTTGATCTTTACCTGTGGTTGTTAAAAACATTTGTACCGCACGGCGCACTTGTTGCAATAATGATGTTTGAAACGGTGCCAGCACTTCAAAGGTATAATTAGGGGGTAAGTCACCCGTTGTTTTGCCTATTTCAGCCTCATCAAAGCCTTTGTTATAATAAGACACAATGCTGTTAGTATATTGGTCGCCACCAAATACTTGGTCACGGGTATAAATTGTTTCTCCCGCTTGAACAACACTGACCAGCATTAAAACAGCGCCAATATCTACCACAGCAACACACTTATTAAAGGCGTCACTTGGTAATTGCTGATAATACACATCCATTGCTCTACTTAACGCATAGCTTTCAACATCAACCACTTTAGCGGTTAAGTTTGCCGCCTCAAGTGCGCCCACACGGGCTTCAACACTTTCTGTACGCGCAGCAGATAACAACACATTCATTTTACTCGGGTCGGCTTCGTTGGTAGAGAGCTTTTCAAAATCTAAACTCACTTCATCAAGAGGGTAAGGTATTAAGCTGTCAGCTTCTATTTCAATTTGGGACTCTAATTCAGCGTCACTTAATGAAACATCCATAAAAATAACTTTAGTGATAACGGTTTGCCCTGATACAGCCACTGCCGCTGATTTTAAAGATTTTGGTAGTTTTCTTTTTAATTTTGTAATTATGTTACCAATTGCTTCAATATCCTGAATAGAGCGCTCGCTCATTGCGCCTTTTGGCATAGGTTCAATTGCAAGTGCTTCTAGTCGAAATCCCGTTTCAATTTCACTTAAAAGCACTGCTTTGATAGAGTGCGATCCGATATCAATTCCGACCATCGCAGTGGATGGCTTTTGAAATAGTTGACTTAGCATGTTTGCAACTTGACCTTTGTTTTAATAATAAACAAGTTATAATTTTTTTAGTAAAAAATATTATTCATTTTTTAATCAATATATACTAGCAGTCTAAACTCGCAATTGGGAGTCCATTTAGGGAAATATAAGTGATTTTATTAAAACGAACATTACAATTTTTTATCATTTGCACGTTATTTGGTCTGATCACTTTAATCAGCCTTTATTATTACGTTAAACCTGATATCCCCAGTGTGCAAGTTTTAAAAGACGTGCAATTACAAACCCCTATGCAAGTCTTTACAAAAGATGGACTCTTAATTAATCAATTTGGTGAAAAACGCCGCATTCCCGTCACTATAGACGAAATCCCCCAACCTTTAATTGATGCTTTTTTAGCAACAGAAGACAACCGTTTTTATGACCATATTGGTATAGACCCTATTGGTATTGTCCGCTCTGCTATTGTGTTAATTTCAACAGGTGAGAAAAAACAAGGCGCGAGTACCATTACTATGCAGCTTGCTCGTAACTTCTTTTTAACACGAGAAAAAGCGTATATTCGTAAAGTTAAAGAGATTTTTATAGCTCTACATATTGAAAGTGTATTAACAAAAGACGAAATTCTTGAGCTGTATCTTAATAAAATAGAACTAGGTAATCGTGCATTTGGTATTGGTGCTGCTGCTCAAGTTTACTATGGCAAAGAGCTAAAAGACCTCACTCTTGCACAAATGGCAATGATTGCCGGCTTACCTAAAGCCCCTTCGGCGCTTAACCCAATTCGTAACCCAATTAGAGCTAAAGCACGCCGTAATGTAGTGCTTGGTCGCTTGCTTACTGAAAACTATATTACGCAAAAACAATACAACGATGCGGCTAACCAGCCTATCACTGCTTATTTTCACGGTGCTGAAATAGACCTTTACGCCCCTTATATCTCTGAGATGGTTCGTGCTGAGATGGTTGAGCGCTACGGTGTAGAAAAAGCATATAACTCTGGATTTAAGATATTTACCTCTGTGGAGTCTAAAGTTCAAAAGGCTGCGCAAACAGCTTTAGTTAATAATTTACATAACTATGATATGCGTCATGGCTTTCGTGGGCCTGTAGACGTGTTATGGGATCCAGAAACACAGCCTGCCTTAAGTGAGCAGCAAATTATAGAAAAGCTAAAACCTGTTAAAGAAATAGCTGATTTGCATGCTGGCGTGGTGTTAAATGTGACAGAGAAAACCGCTGACGTTATTTTAAAAAATGGCCAGCGCACCACACTTGATTGGGATAATTTAAAATGGGCGCGCAAATACATTACTCGCTACCGCCAAAGTTTTGCCCCTAAAGCCGCTACTGACATTCTTACCCCTGGCATGCAAATATGGCTGCGTAAAAATAACGACAGCAGTTACCTACTAAGCCAAATACCAGAAGCTGCCAGTGCACTTGTTTCACTCGACCCACAAGATGGTCGTATTAAAGCTATAGTAGGCGGTTACAGTTTTGAGCAAAGCCAATACAACCGAGCGGTACAAGCTAAGCGCCAAGTTGGCTCTAATATTAAACCCTTTATATATTCTGCTGCGCTCGAAAATGGCTATACATTAGCCTCTATTTTAAACGACGCGCCAATAAACCAGTGGGATAAAAGTTTAGGTGTAGCGTGGCGACCAAAAAACAGCCCAGCAGTTTATAATGGCCCTATACGTATTCGCCGTGCACTTGCACAATCTAAAAACGTTATTTCTGTGCGCTTACTTCGTGGTGTAGGGTTACAACGCACCGCCGATCACTTGCTTAAGTTTGGTTTTAAAGATGCTGATATTAACCGCAGTGAATCGTTAGCATTAGGCAGTGCATCAATCACGCCATTAGAGCTTGCTCGCGGCATGAGCGCATTTGCTAATGGCGGTCACTTAATTGAACCTTACTTTATATCTGAAATTCAAGATGCTTATGGCAATGTACTATTTAAAGCAAACCCGGCTCTTGCTTGCGATGAAGACGAGCTATTACCCGTCTCTCAAGCAGTGGATAGCTTTGCCAACAATAACCTAGATACCGACATAACAGATGATACAGCCACGCAACCACGTTGTGCACCACGTGTTATTTCAAAGCAAAATGCTTTTTTAATTGCTGAAGCAATGCACAGCGCAGTATGGGGTGGCGGAAGCTGGACCCATAAAACAGGCTGGAGCGGGACAGGTTGGCGTGCGCAAGCATTAGATAGACGCGATCTATCGGGTAAAACAGGCACAACCAATGACTCTGTTGATACTTGGTTTAGCGGCTTTAACCGCAATGTAGTAACATCTGTATGGGTTGGTTTTGACAACCCAGGTAACTCGTTAGGGCGCTCCACCTATAATAACAACCTAGATAGCAGCCAAATCTCTGGTGCTGAATCGGGCGCCAAAACGGCACAACCTGCTTGGGTTGATTTTATGAAAGTGGCGCTTGAGGGCACACCAGAGGCGCCAATAGAGCCTCCTGAAGGGCTAGTTTCAATTCGTATCGATTTAAAAACAGGTTTGTTAAGTCATAAAAACGACTACACCAGTCGCTTTGAATATTTTGAAAAAGGCACTGCACCTACAAAATATGTGCTGTCTCAGCCAACTGATATTTTTGAAGAAGATACAAAAACAGAAGAAGAGTTATTCTAAAAACAAAACGGCAGCTTACACAAGCTGCCGTTTTACTATTAATATTTGCCTGCGCTATTTTAGGTTTTTAACTAACCAATATAAATCAGAATGCACTCCCGCGGCGGTCACTTCTTTGCCTGCCCCAGGGCCTTGTATTACTAAGGCGTTTTCGTTGTACCACTGGCTATTAATAACAAAGATATTATCGCCAGGTGTTAAGTTAGCTAAGGCGTCCCCTTTAGGCGCGTAAGTTATACCTACCTTCGCCGATACTTTACCCTGCTCTAATGCCAATAAACCGGTATACCTAAGTACAGCATCTTGAGCATTTGCCGCATCGGCATGGTGTTTAATAAAGGCATTTAGCTTATCTTTATTCACTAAAAAGTCATCCCATGAACCTTGGGCTAGCTCATCAGGCATTAATGCTTGTAAGCTTATATCATTTAAATCTAATTCAATGCCAAGCTCGCGCGCAAGTATCAGCAATTTACGTTGCATATCGCGGCCCGATAAATCCTCGCGAGGATCAGGCTCTGTAAAGCCCATTTTTTGCGCTTCAAGAACAAGGTCAGAAAATGCCACACTGCCATCGTACTTACTGCATAGCCACGAGAGTGTGCCCGAGAAAACACCTTCAATACGGGTAATTTTATCGCCACTATTTTGTAAATCGGCCAACGCAAAGTTAATTGGCAACCCTGCCCCTACACTGGTGTTGTAGCGCCAATGCAAGTTACGCTCGCTAATACTTTGGCGCAGCGCGTTATACCAACTAGATGCAGCAGTGCCCGCGTACTTGTTAGCACTTATTAAATGACAGTCTCGCTCTACAAAGTCAGTGTATAATTGGCTAAATTGCTCGCTTGCCGTTATATCAACAACAACTTTGTGCTCGTAATCAAGTTCGTTTAATGCACTTAATAAATCCGCCTGCTCATAAGCAACGGCATTATGCTGCCATTGTTTTTTCCACTGTCCGAGTGTAATACCCGAGGCATTAAATAGCATATGTTGCGAGCGAATTAACCCAACTAGCTTAATACTATAATCGCCCGACAAACGCTTAAATTGAGCATCTAGCTGGCTTAAAAATTCATCGCCTACATTACCTAAGCCAGCCACAACCAGAGCAACTTCTTGACCTTTATTAATTAATTTTTCGTGCAATAAACTAAGTACATCGCTTTCTATTAACTGATCTGTTAACAGCAATGTATAGCCTGTATCTTGATGAATAAAACGAGGGTGAATACTTTGCTGATTTAAAACCTCAGCCGCTAATGTACTTAGCGTATAAACATCTTGTGTAGGCGCAACCACCGCGCAGCCATTTAAATTAGACTCGCTTATATTTGCTCGCCCAGCAAAATAACTCACTACTTGATGCGTTGCACCCGCGGGCACAACTAAGTATGTATCGCCGTTGTGTATAAAATGATGAAGGCTGTGCTGAATAAGCTGGCTAACATGCGCCACTTCACCCGCGTTAAGGCCTTCAACGAGCAGTAAATCAACGTTTTGTAATGTAGTAATAAAACGTTTTTGCTTAGCTTTGCCTTGTTTTACAATATCGGTAGGGGCAGTTTGTACATCAAAACTACTACGTACAGCCAGTTTAATATTACTGTTTTTTAAAGGCGAAAGCGTTTTAGCATGTAACACAGGGTTACCCAATCGAGCTAATAAGTTAGCTTGTTCACGGCACACCTTGTTGTACTTAATCGCCTTTTCAACTTTACGTGGGTCGGCACTAAATACCCCTGGCGTATCAGTCCAAATACATACATTTTGTGCGTCGCAATAATTGGCTAATAAGGTGGCGCTGTAATCACTGCCATTGCGCCCAAGCGTAACTGTTTTACCATCAGCACTTGCTGCGATAAACCCTGTTACTACGTTAATTTTATTTGCATCAATAACTTGGCTGCATTGCTGTTTGTTTTGCGCATGCAAAAGCTCCCCGCTTGTTACACTAAACAGCGCTCTAGCATCATGAGCACACGCTTGAATGTTTAATTGCGTTAAATAGGCTGCCAATAATCGCGCAGACCACAGCTCACCATGCGCCAGTAAGGCCGCCTCTTGCAACTGCTGCTTGCTGGCTTGCTCCGCTACATCACTTAGCTCTTGCGCTAACACAGCTAAAGCCGTGTGTTTAGCATCGGCTTTTAATAACTCTTCAATTAATGCCGTTTGGTGATTACTCAATTGCAGCAAAATATCAGCAACGGCTTGCTTATCTTGTTGTTGATAACTTTGCCACAGCGATACCAATGTATCGGTGGTTTTACCCGCAGCAGATACAACCACGCAATCGCCAGGCTGTGTGTGGCCAATAATTATTTTTGCCACACTTTGATAGCGCTCGCCCGAGCTTAAGCTCGAGCCGCCAAATTTATGTACACTGTTTACCATACTCAATCACCACAAAGCTGGATGAGCAGCCTGCTGCTTTACATCACCATTGGCATTGCCTGCAGCTTTACCAACACGCCCTACATTTTTATTTTGACCAGGTTTAACTAAGTTAAATACACGTTCAAAATCAGCCAGTAGGTCTTCTACATCTTCAATACCGACCGAAATACGAATTAGCGTATCGCCCACACCCGCCTCTAAACGTGCTTGAGCTTCCATACCTGCGTGAGTCATGGTCGCAGGATGACAAATTAAACTCTCAACCCCACCTAACGATTCTGCTAAGCTAAATTCTTTAAGGCTTGTTAAAAACGCCGCAGCATCATTCACATCGCCTTTAATATCAAAACTAACCATACCACCAAACCCAAGCTGTTGGGCTTTAGCAAGCGCATGTTGAGGATGCGATTCAAGGCCTGGGTAGTAAACTTGGCTAACATACTCAGAGCTTTCTAGGTATTTAGCAATTGCCAGGGCATTTTCTTGGTGCTGTTTTAAACGCACATTTAAAGTACGTAAACCACGTAACGTTAAATAGCTATCAAATGGTGCGCCGGTAATACCAATGTTATTGGCCCACCAAGCAAGCTCATCACCAAGCTCTTGTGTAGCAGCAACAACTGCACCGCCTACAACATCAGAATGGCCGTTTATATATTTAGTGGTTGAGTGCACAACAATATCTACGCCAAACTTAATTGGGTTTTGTAATGCCGGTGATAAAAAGGTGTTATCGGCGGCCACTAATGCACCGCACTGTTTTGCTATATCCGTCACGGCTTTAATATCCGTTAGGCGCAGCACAGGGTTACTTGGTGTTTCTATCCAAATTAATTTAGGTTTAATGGTTAAAATTTGTTCTAGGCTTTCTGGTTTAGTTAAATCAAGCACTTTAAGTTTAAGCAAGCCGCGCTTTTCTAACGACGTAAATAAACGGTAGCTGCCGCCATAACAATCGTGAGGAATAACCAATGTATCATCGTTATTTAATAACTGTGTGGCTAAGTGCACTGCTGCCATGCCCGTAGCAGTAATAATTCCGCGTGCGCCACCTTCAAGCTCTGCTAGAGTGTCAGCTAAAATATCGCGATTAGGATTACCACTGCGTCCATAGTCGTATGCGCGCTTAGTATCAAAATCGGCAAACGAATAAGTCGTCGATAAATAAATTGGCGGTACAACGGCGCCATGATGTTTATCGGCATCAACCCCATTTCGTACAGCAATGGTTGCTTTGTTTTTTTCGCTCATATTCGTCACCTGATTAATTTGGATGTTTAGACGTCTAAAAGAGTAAGTTATCCATTATAATAAGTCAAAGCATTTAAAGCTCTAGATGGCTAAAAATAACAGACGCGTAAAACTTCAATGAGGCTGTATTTACTATTACAGACAGCTTATTAAGATAGATTGCTATCTATTATTTGACTATCTTTTTTAAAACGATAGAATTTCACGCATATTTACACGCTTTTAACGCCGTGTGAGAAATTAATAATCTGAGGCAACGATACATCTTATGGCTAAATGGAATGGTGAGTATATTCACCCATACGCAGAACACGGGAAAAAATCAGAGCAAGTTAAAAAGATCACCGTTTCGATCCCGCTAAATGTATTAAAAGTATTAACTGATGAGCGTACACGTCGTCAAATAAACAACCTGCGTCATGCAACAAACAGCGAGTTACTATGCGAAGCGTTTTTGCATGCCTTTACAGGCCAGCCATTACCTAATGATGATGACCTACGTAAAGATAACGCAGAAAAAGTACCTGAAGAAGTTAAAAAAATAATGCAAGAAATGGGTTTAGAAGTGCCTATTTTAGACGAAGAATAAAACGTCTTTTTAAACAAAAAAACCTCAGCATGCTGAGGTTTTTTTGTTTCAGCGCTATATATTACGCCATATAATTTTCCGGTAAGTCAATTTGTGCCACGCCCGACTCAACAGCAGCAATAGCAACCGCCTTGGCTATACGTGGTAATAAACGCGGGTCCATAGGTTTAGGAATAATGTAGTCTGCACCAAATTCGAGCTTTTCTACACCCGCTGCTTTTAATACTTGCTCAGGCACTGGCTCTTTAGCAATACTACGAATAGCTTCAACAGCCGCTATTTTCATTTCATCGTTAATTGCGCTTGCACGTACATCAAGTGCACCACGGAAAATAAACGGGAAACATAAAACATTATTAACTTGGTTAGGGAAATCAGAACGCCCCGTTGCCATAATTAAGTCTTTACGTGCACTGTGCGCAAGCTCAGGTGCAATTTCAGGATCTGGGTTTGAACATGCAAACACCACTGGCTTATCAGCCATTAGTTTTAGATCTTCAGGTGCAAGTAAGTTAGGACCCGATACACCTACAAACACATCAGCATCAGCAATTACATCTTGTAGAGTACGCTTATCTGTATTGTTAGCAAAAAGCTGTTTGTATTCGTTTAAGTCATCGCGGCGAGTATGAATAACCCCTTTGCGGTCTAGCATATAAATATGTTCGCGCAGTGCACCACACTTAATTAACAGCTCCATACAAGCAACCGCTGCAGCGCCTGCACCTAAACATACAATAATGGCATCTTCTATTGATTTGCCCTGCACTTCTAAGGCGTTAAGCATACCTGCCGCAGTTACAATAGCGGTACCGTGTTGGTCATCATGAAAAACCGGAATACTGCAACGCTCAATAAGTGCTTTTTCAATTTCAAAACACTCTGGCGCTTTAATATCTTCTAAGTTAATACCACCAAACGTGTCTGCAATATTAGCCACTGTATTTATAAAGTCTTCGGTGGTGCGATGCTTAACTTCAATATCAATAGAATCTAAGCCAGCAAAACGTTTAAATAAAAGCGCCTTACCTTCCATAACAGGTTTAGAGGCTAAAGGCCCCAAATTACCCAAACCTAAAATTGCCGTACCATTACTGATCACCGCAACCATATTACCTTTACCGGTATATTTATATGCATTGGCTGGGTCTGCTGCAATTTCGCGCACAGGCTCTGCAACACCAGGGCTGTATGCTAATGCTAAGTCTTGCACCGTTTCGGCTGGTTTTGTTAGCTCAATGCTGATTTTGCCTGGAACGGGGTGAGAGTGGTAGTGTAATGCTTGTTCACGAAAATCTGACATAACGCGATGGTATCCTGCAATTTAAGTTAAGTGAGAGGGAGTATGGGGCTAAGATACTCTTATTATTTTTAAATTCCAAGCAATATCAGGTCTATCCTGTTATATGCTATATCCGTTAATTTTAAGTGATTTATCAGCAACTTCGCTAAAAGTTATCAATATTAAACAAATAAAAATTCATTCAAAAAGTGCTTTTTGAGGTTCATTTTGCCCTGCCAATATTTTTGTAAAATAGCAGAATATTAAAATAGTAAAATGCACCAATATGGCGCGTTTATCACCGTTAAAAACAAATATCGCCACGATAAGCACTTTTAGCAGCTTGGTTAAAAATTAACGTATAAAAATATAGAGAAGAATTGTGAGTTTGTCTGCAAAGGTTTATGCATATTCAGAATAAGAACAGGAAATAGTTATGCACACATAGTACGGCAACAATCGGTGATTTTTTAGTAAAAATGATGAATTTTAGGCACAAAAAAAGCACCCGAAGGTGCTTTTTTTACTAAACAGCAATAATTACTTCTTGCTGCTAAGTGCACCGAAGCGCTTGTTGAAGCGATCAACACGGCCGCCAGTGTCTAAAATCTTTTGCTTACCAGTGTAAAACGGGTGACACGCAGAACATACGTCTAGGTGAATGTCTTTACAAAGAGTAGAACGAGTTTCGAATTTGTTTCCGCATGAACATGTTGCAGAAATTGCTTCGTACTTAGGGTGAATACCTTCTTTCATAGGAACCTCTAGTTAAGGCCGCATCGCTCTCCAAACCCGAAGTCTGGCACCATACGTCGTTAAAACAAATTTATAGGCCGCGGATTTTATCCAACTAGCTTGCCCCGCACAAGCTTTAATTACGCTTTTTGCCAAAAAAGTAACCAACCAGCGCTACCGCATCCATTTGTATGTAGGTTTTTAGCCTTATTTTTAGTACATTAAGCTATTACCCTTTATCACATGAGTTGTTATGCGTTTTGTTGAAGTTGCTATTAAAGTTCCGTTGCCACGCACCTTTGATTATAAAATAGATGAACAGCTCATCTCGCCCTCGGCGCCTATTATGCCAGGGATGCGTGTTTTAGTACCCTTTGGCAATCAAAAGAAAGTAGCGGTTGTTCTTGCACTTAAAACGCATACCGACGTGCCAGAGAACAAAATTAAAGCGGTTACTGAGGTTATTGACCAAACCCCTATTTTATCATCACAGCATTTAGAACTGCTTAGCTTTACTGCACGCTATTATTGCTATCCGCTCGGCGAAACCATACACATTGCACTGCCAGGTGCGCTTCGCCAAGGTGAAAACCCAGATAAAACCAGCATTAACATGGTTAGCCTTACCGAAAAAGGCGCAAAGGTTCCATCGTTAAAAGCGAAAACTCAGTTAAATTTACTAAAGCAACTCGCGCAATCGGGTAAGTCGTCGGTAACCGAGCTAAAAGCGCTCGGCTTTAGTAAAAAAACAATAGATGCCTTAATAGATAAAGAGCTTATAACCCAAAGCATTGAGCATGATAATCAATGGCAAAGCGTTGCGCCCACAGTCGGCACCAAGCCAGTACTTAATAAAGAGCAAGCCGTAGCGTGCACTACAATAAATCAAAGTGTTGGCTTTAAGAGCTTTTTATTAGAAGGTGTAACAGGCAGTGGTAAAACCGAAGTGTATTTACAATGCCTAGAAGAAGTCCTTAAACGTGGCGAGCAAGCCTTAGTTTTGGTGCCTGAAATAGGCTTAACGCCACAAACTGTTAACCGATTTCGTCGTCGCTTTCCCGATACGCCAATTATGCTATGGCACTCTGCCCTAACCGATAACGAACGCTTGCAAACATGGCGTTTTTGCGAAAAAGGCAGCTGCGCTATTGTAATAGGTACCCGTTCGAGTATTTTTCTACCTTTTTTAAAGTTAGGAATGATAGTGGTTGATGAAGAGCATGACTCATCGTTTAAACAGCAAGATACCTTACGCTACCACGCACGCGATTTAGCCGCTTATCGGGCATTTCAGCACAAAATACCGCTTATTTTAGGCAGTGCCACCCCTGCGCTCGAAACACTGCACAAAGCTATAAACAACAAATACCAACTTTTAAGCCTTACAGAGCGCGCACAAACTGCGACCGATAATCAGTTTATGTTGCTCGATATGAAAGGCCAGCCCGACCAAGCCGGTATTGCACACGCAAGTCTTGCCACTATGCGCCAACATTTAAACCGTGGTAAGCAAGTTATGGTGTTTTTAAATCGTCGTGGCTTTTCTCCTACGCTAATTTGTCACGAATGCGGGTGGTTGAGTGAGTGTAATCGCTGCAGCACCAGCGCAACCTTTCATAAAGCCATTGGCCAAATGATTTGCCACCACTGTGGGGAGCAACACCCAGTACCTCACCAGTGTCCTGATTGCGGTAGCACACAAATTTTTCCTAACGGTAAAGGCACCGAACAAATTGAAGAGTTTTTATCGAGTGAATTCCCCGATACACCCGTAACCCGCATCGACCGCGATTCAACCCGCCGTAAAGGGAGCTTAGAAAAAGCCTTAGAGGTGATAAACCAAGGCGGGGCGCGTATTTTAGTGGGCACACAAATGTTGGCTAAAGGTCATCATTTTGCCGATGTTAGCTTAGTGCTTATATTAGATGTAGATAGCGGTTTGTACTCGTGCGATTTTAGAGCCACAGAGCATTTAGCCCAGCTGGTAACTCAAGTTGCTGGGCGCGCAGGTCGCTCTGGTGAGCCAGGCCAAGTATTACTGCAAACCCACTTTCCTGAACACCCTTTATTGCAAGACTTAGTAAATAATGGCTACCAAGATTTTGCCCGCTTTGCTTTAAGTGAGCGTGATGATGCCGACCTTCCACCCATTACTAATATGGCTATAGTTAGAGCACAAGGGCACAGTATTAAGCTCGTTGTCGATTTTTTGACGGATTTGGTTCCTGTTAACGGTGTATCTGGTATACAATTGCTCGGTCCAATTCCTGCCCCACTAGAAAGAGTGGCGGGTATGTACCGGTTTCAATTGCATATTCAAGCGCAAGACCGCAAAGTATTGCATCAGTATCTTGCGCAAATGGTCGACTATTTAAGCACCAGCAAACTTGCACAAAAAGTGCGCTGGAGCCTTGATGTTGACCCTATAGACATGATTTAGGTTAAAGCCAAATGGCACAGCACGATTATATTAATAAAAAACCAGCGGGTAGAAAAAACACCAAGCAAGCCCCTGCTAAAAAACCATTTCCTATACTTTTAGTTGTTATTACTGTTTTGCTTGTAGGCTGCTTTGCTTACGGCTTATGGTTTATTAAAAATAACGCCGACCCTGAGCTTGTTGAGCAGCAGGCGCACCCTAAAACAGCTGAAAAAGTAGAAATAGCTAAACCTCGCGCCCCTAAGTTCATTGAAGAAATTAAAGAGCACGAGATCCAAGTTGAAGTAAGAGAAATTGAGCAAAAAGGCCCCTATGTTATGCAGTGTGGGTCGTTTAGAACACACGCACAAGCCGAAACCCTCAAAGCTAAAATTGCCTTTGCGGGCTTAATTTCTGAAATTAAAAAGACCACAGGTACTAATGGTGTTTGGTATAAAGTGCGTTTAGGCCCTTATAAAACAAAGCGCCAAGCCGAAAGCGACAAAAACAAACTCAAGCGAGTGCATGTTGTTAGCTGCGGAATTTGGGGCTGGACTTGAAATTAGTCCATTCACCCATATAACCTCATCATAATCGTTTTTTACAAGCTGCCCCCGCAGCTTGATGATGAGGAATAACATGACCACTATCGTAAGTGTACGCCGCGACAATAAAGTAGTAATTGGTGGCGACGGCCAAGTTTCACTTGGTAATACCGTAATGAAGGGCAACGCCCGTAAAGTTCGACGCCTTTATAATGGCAAAGTAATTGCTGGTTTTGCCGGCGGTACTGCTGATGCCTTTACCCTTTTCGAACGCTTTGAAAGCAAACTAGAAATGCACCAAGGTAACCTCACTAAAGCCGCTGTAGAAATGGCCAAAGACTGGCGTAGTGACAGAGCTTTACGCAAGCTTGAGGCACTCCTTGCGGTTGCAGATGAAACTGCTTCACTAATTATCACCGGTAATGGTGATGTAGTGCAGCCAGAAAACGATTTAATTGCCATTGGTAGCGGTGGTAACTTTGCTCAATCAGCAGCCACTGCCCTATTAGAAAACACCGATTTAAGCGCTCGCGATATCGTAGAAAAAAGCCTGACCATTGCTGGCAACATCTGTGTATTTACCAACAACTTCCAAACAATCGAAGAATTATAATAGGACCCATTATGTCTGCTATGACCCCAAGAGAAATTGTACACGAGTTAGATCAGCATATTATTGGTCAAGCTAATGCTAAAAAAGCCGTGGCTATTGCCCTGCGTAATCGCTGGCGCCGTATGCAACTAAACGATGACTTACGCAGCGAAGTAACCCCTAAAAACATTTTAATGATTGGCCCAACAGGTGTCGGTAAAACTGAAATTGCCCGCCGTTTAGCTAAACTCGCTAATGCGCCTTTTATTAAAGTAGAGGCGACTAAATTTACTGAAGTGGGTTATGTTGGTAAAGAAGTAGAGACTATCATTCGCGATTTAGTTGATGTATCAATTAAAATGACCCGAGAGCAACAAACTAAAAAGTTTAAACACCGCGCAGAAGAAGCAGCAGAAGAGCGTATTTTAGATGCACTTTTACCACCGGCTAAAGATCAATACGGTGAAACACAGCGCGATGACAACTCATCTACTCGTCAAACATTCCGTAAAAAATTACGCGAAGGTCAGCTTGATGATAAAGAAATAGAAATAGATCTAGCGCAAGCACAGCCAAATGTAGAGATTATGGCGCCTCCTGGTATGGAAGATATGACCAACCAGCTGCAAAGCATGTTCCAAAACATGGGTGGCGACAAACGTACTAAGCGTAAGTTAAAAATTAAAGAAGCCTTTAAGTTATTAACCGAAGAAGAAGCCGCTAAATTAGTTAACCCTGAAGAGCTAAAAGAGCAGGCTATTTTTGCAGTAGAGCAAAACGGCATTGTGTTTATTGATGAAATAGACAAAATTTGTAAGCGTGGCGATTCGTCAGGCCCAGATGTTAGCCGTGAAGGTGTACAACGCGACCTACTTCCATTAATTGAAGGCTCAACCGTTAATACTAAGCACGGTATGGTGAAAACCGACCACATGCTATTTATTGCATCAGGTGCGTTCCAAATGGCTAAACCATCAGACATGATCCCTGAGCTACAAGGTCGTTTACCTATTCGTGTAGAGCTTGAAGCACTAAGTGCTAATGACTTTAAACGAATTCTTACCGAGCCACATGCTTCACTTACTGAGCAGCAACGTGAATTGCTTAAAACTGAGCAAGTAAATGTTGAGTTTAGCGATGATGCAATAGAGCGCATTGCTAAAGCCGCTTGGCAGGTTAACGAGAAAACCGAAAACATTGGTGCTCGTCGCTTACATACGGTAATGGAAAAGCTAATGGAAGAAATTTCATACGATGCATCTGAACAAGCAGGCTCTACCCTTACTATTGATGCCGCTTATGTAGAAAAACATTTAGGCGCATTAGTTGAAGATGAAGATTTAAGCCGCTTTATTTTATAAGGTAGGCAAAAATACTATACTAAAAGCCTCCATATTGGGGGCTTTTTAATGGGACATATAAAATGAAACACGTAACAAAAGTGCATTATCATAGCGTGAGTAAAAACCTAGATGTTTACTTTGATGATGACAGTATGGCTGTATTTAGCTGCGAGTTTTTACGCGTTCACTCTCCCTCGGCCGAAGTGCAAGGGCATGGTGCAGAACCAATGAAGTTGGTACTTAATAAACAACATGTTGGTATAAAAAAGATTGTACCGGTGGGGCATTACGCACTTAGATTAGACTTTGATGATGGCCATAACAGCGGGCTATTTAGCTGGAGCTACTTTGAAACACTACAAGCGCAGCACGAAACCTTGTGGGATAAATATCAAGCGCGTCTTGCCGAGCACGAAAAAAACAAAGATAGCGTACCAATAAAGTTTGTTCCCTAAACCTTATTGGCTTTTTAAACGCTACACTGTATTACACTTTAAATTTATCAATAGCCGCAAATAATACGCGCGCTTGTTCAGAGACTTCTTCACTGGTTTGCGCATTATTAACTGCATGCTCAGAGGCATCTTGGGCAATGTCTCTGATGCGTACTACATTTTTGTTCACCTCTGATGCCACCTGACTTTGCTCATCAATAGCAACGGCAATTTGAGTACTCATTTCCATTATGGTTTGCACATCTTCGGTAATAGCACCGAGTAAATCACCCGCTTTAATAGCTTGTGAAGCACTTTCATCACCTTGCGAGCGACATTGATGCATAATACTTACTACCTCTTGCGTGCGCTGCTGAAGCGTATTAATAATGCCTTCAATTTCACTGGTAGACTCTTGTGTACGTTGCGCAAGCGAGCGTACTTCATCCGCTACAACAGCAAAGCCTCGCCCTTGCTCACCAGCACGAGCGGCTTCTATCGCGGCATTCAATGCCAGTAAATTGGTTTGCTCTGCAATGCCTCTGATTACATCGAGCACTGAGCCTATGGTTTCACCGTCTTTTTCAAGTTGCGATACCACACTTGATGCGTTACCTAACGACGAAGATAAATCGCGTATGTGCTTAACCGTAGAGTCTACTTCATTTCGCCCTTGCTGCGCGCTTAAATTGGTTGACTCTGCTTTTTTAGCGGCAGCTTCGGTATTATGAGAAATATCTTGAATCGTTGCCTGCATTTGCGTAGCCGCAGTGGCAACCATATCCGCTTCGTGTAACTGCTCTTGCATGCCTGAACTTGTTGCAGAGGTACTTTCAGATAAGTGCTCTGTTGCCACATTTAACGTATTAAGCGCGGTATTCACTTCGTTTATGAGGTTTTTAAAATCGCCTATTAAACTATTAAAGTCCGAGGTCATAATGGTAACTTCATCATTACCTGTTTGCTCTATCATTACGCTTAAATCGTTATTACGGCGTATGTCGTTTATGGTGTGATATACCCGCTCAATAGGCACAATAATTGAGTGGCTAGTAAAGTACACCAGCGCCAACACTATAATCCCCGAAATAACAAATACAACGATGGCAATAAACTGCGCTTGGTCAACGCTTTTCTCAACTTCCAGCTTGGTTGACTCAACAATTTGACCAACAACCTGATCGCTTTTTTCTACGTTAATACGCATAACGCCTAGTGCACCAGAGTCTAAATCGAGCCCTAACTGCGTTTGTGCCTTTACAAGATTTTGAAAAGCACTTTGATACGTATCTATTAAAGGGCTTATTTGCGACTTATAACTACTTTGCAAATCAGCTTGGGTAATTTTTTGTTTAAACGTACTAATAAGTTCGTTAAAGCGAGTTAAGTATTTTGCATCAAAGCGCAGCATAAAATCTTTCTCAGCGCGTCGCAGCTGTAGCATTGCCGATAAAAGCTCAAAGTTATCTTGCTCTTTTAATAGCACCTCAACTTCGTGCACTGCAGTTCTGAGCTTGCCATATAACCCATCTTTAGGGTTTAAACCTATCTGTTGCTGTAACCTAACAACCTCTGAAAAACTGTTATTGTAGTTAGTAATAAGCGTATGAAAATGCTCAATTTGCGCTGTGGTAATGCCCTGCTGTTGCATTACCTCCTGCAGCTTTTTGATTTTAGTGCTTAGCTGTTTAAAATCCTTATCAAATGATGTAAGTGCTTCCTGCTGCTTGTAAAAAAGAAAATTTTTTTCATGCTTTCTAAGCTCTAGTGCATGTACGTTGAGCTCTTCTGCAAGCTGAATTGTTTTATTCAGATTGAGTGTTACGCGTGACTCATAAATTACCACACACAACAAAATGACCATTGCCAGACCGACTACCACTGCATTAAGTTGCAAACGCCTTTTAATGGTTAAGTTTTGTAAAAAATTCATTGAAAACACCTATATTTAATATGCACTAATAGTGTAGTACGTTCTGGCGCTTTACATTAAGTTTTTTATTAACTTTTTATACATATAACTCATGCTTTTAGATTAACATTACCCCATAAATCTTTATGCAATGAGTGAGTGTCATGCCACTGTTTATTAAGTAGCCATTTAACCAAAGGGGCAGGATCACTGGGAAAATTAATTTGTTTGTTTTGCGGGGCACTATTCCAATCATCCAGCGCTTGCGGGTTTAAATAATTCATTACATGAGCCATTTTCATCGCCCGCAATGTTTGTGCATTTGCATCTTGTTCAAACTGACCATCGAGAGGTTTAAGTAATAATTTTTTCCCAAGCTTTAAGGCCTCACTTGCCAGCTCAAAGCCTGCATTACCAATTACGCCACTGGTATTTGCTAAGTCGTTTAAAAACCCCGCTCGTGAAGGAGTGCGCAAATGAATATGCCCAAGGGATTTATCCTGCGCATGCGGGTGGTAACAGTAAAACTCTTTTTCTGGGAAGTCCTTTAAATAATCAATAATGTTGTCGAGGTTCTCAAAGGGTAAATACACCAGCACTTTATTCATAACGGCGACAGGATTGCCATGGTCATGGTTTGCAATAAAGGGCGGTATAATATTATCTGCAAAGGGCTGCCAATGTACGCCTAAATAGGTGCTTGCTGGCGCGTAGTGCTTAATGAGAGATTTTCTAAATAAACCGCGACCAAACATAGGCACGCTATTAGATAAAAAGGCTGCCTGGTGACTAATACCAACTACAGGCACGCCTGCACGCTTTGCTGCCCAAGCTGAAATAGGCTCAAAGTCATTTAAGACGAAATCGTATTTTTTTACATTAAATGATTTTATATCGTTAACTAACTTACACACTCGGGCATTTTTTAATGTTTGATAGCTTTTTACTTGGCCGTTTTTAGTGCTAAACGATAACCCCCGAAACGTTTTGTAATCAGCAAAGTCCTGCATATCAAAGTAGTCTTTTTCAGGGCGTCCTGAAAAAACGTAATCTACATCTATACCTAACTCTTTAAAACAACTTGCCATAACACGGGCGCGCGTAATGTGGCCATTACCTGTGCCTTGTATGCCGTATAATATCTTCATACAGGCACCACCAAAGCTAGCGCAAATAAACCGCATGAACTGCCAATAACGGCGCCTATTATTATATCTGCCGGAAAATGTACGCCTAATACTACGCGAGAAACCGCCACCCCCGATGCCCAACTAAACCAAAGCCACGCATACTCTGCAAAAAAGTGACTCAATATTACCGCAACTAAAAATGCTGCTGCACTGTGTCCCGAAGGCAAACTAAATTTGTCACTAGGCACAATATACGCATTACTGACTAAGCAATCGCAGGGGCGGATTCGGCCAAAGCTACGTTTTGCTAAAAAATAAATAGGTCTTTCAATTGCAAACCCCAGTAACACCGATATTGGCAATAACTGATGCTGCTCATTGGTACTTAACCACCAAATGGCGCCACACATAAGTAAATATAAACCACCATTACCACTTTTAGATAAACCAAGCGCAGCCGTCTTCAGCCATTTGGGTGAATTATAATTAAACAGAGTTAAAAAGAGTTGTTCATCCATTTGAGCCATTTTTTTAAGCACGTTATTGTCGTTCATTATTTACCCTTAGCTGCACAATATCTAACCATAGTTAAAGCTTAGTGGCAGAAAATAACAATTGAGTGACGCTTTTAAGACACTATTGTTGCCATTTCTAATTTCGGCATTTTTTGAATAAATTTACTGCTATTAAGTCGTTGTTATTGCATATAAGGAGGGTATACTGAGGGTAACTTATGTACCCTTTGAGGATAAAATAATGGATTACAGCACTTCTGACTTATGTGACTTTTTTGCCGATGTGGTTGACGTGCTTGAACCGATGTTCATCAACTTTGGTGGTCGACACACGTTTGGCGGCCGAATTAAAACGGTTAAATGTTTTGAAAATAATGAACTGATCCGTGAAATACTCTCACAAGACGGTACTGATCAAGTACTACTTATCGATGGTGGTGGCTCAACACGACGCGCCCTTATCGACGTTGAACTTGCAGAGCTTGCGCTTGATAACAACTGGAACGGCATTATTGTATTTGGTGCTGTGCGTCATGTAGATGAGTTAGAAGAAATTGATTTAGGTATTCAAGCGATTGCATCAATTCCTGTGGCCGCCGACAGCGAAGGCGCTGGTGAAGATGGTATTGGCGTTAACTTTGCTGGTGTGTCGTTTTTTGATGACGATTTTATCTATGCAGATAGTACTGGCATTGTATTATCAGCAGAAGAACTTGAACTAGAAGTTATCGAAGAATAAAGTAACAAGCAGTGCTCAACAGAGCACTGCTTACGCCACCACGAATAATTTTTGCTGCTCAATACGGATTCAACACAGTGCACCCTACCTTAAAAGTGTATGATGAAAACGCCGTTAAACCCTACTGCTCCACACGCGTTAACGAAACAAAAACCTGGCAGTCTGTTGCTCTATTAGACACCCATGTAAATGTACAACAAGCCCTTAACGATGCAGCGCAATTTGGTATTCGCTACGTATTAATTGGTATATGTGAAGATATAGGCCCTCGCGCTAATTTAGGCAATGGCGGCTCACATCAAGCTTGGCCCGCTTTTTTACAATACTTTTTGAACCAACCAGTTAACCAGTTTAACGCGACCCAGCAGGTATTGCTGTTAGGCGAAATTGACGTTAATGATGTAATGGTGCAAGCCCAAGGCTTAAATAACCAGCATACTGAAGAGCTGGCTCAACTACGTAAACTATGCGCAACAATAGATGAGCGAGTAGAGGCGGTATTAACGCTTATATTTAATGCGGGCCTTGAGCCTATTATTATCGGCGGTGGGCACAATAATAGCTTTGGCATACTCAGTGCTTTAAGCAAACATAGTGGGGCTTCAGTTAACGCTATAAATTTTGATCCCCATGCAGATTTACGGCCTTGCGAAGGTCGCCACAGCGGCAATGGCTTTAGCTATGCTTTGAAGAAAAATGCATTGCAGCAATATCATATTATTGGCCTGCATGAGCAAAAAAATAACCAAGCCATTTTTGACTTAATCGAGCAAAATCAATGTAGTTTTCACAGCTATCAAGCTATTAATGTACGCCGAGAAATATCACTAACCGATGCCGTACAGCACGCCTTAGCAGCGTTTAATAATGCGCCACTTGGTATTGAACTCGACTTAGACAGTATTTCATTTTTACCGGCCAGCGCGTATACATGCTGCGGCTTTAGCGTCAGTGATGCTGAGCATTATGTGTATTTAACAGCAAAACACAGCACTGCCCGCTACCTACATTTGTGTGAAGCTGCACCGCTAAATCACCCAGCTGGGTTAACAGCAGGTATGCAAAGCTGTGGGCAAATTATTAGTGCATTAGTTAATGCCTACTTACATGCAAAAACGCGTTAATTTTAATTAGCTTAATTAACCGCTGCATTTATAAGGCAGCTGAATTACGTTACTGGCTTAGCTAAAAATGGTGAGTAATTCTATCGCAGCGAATTGCTGAGTTCCCCTTACAAAATAATTATTGCAGCTGGGCATAACTTATTGAGTTTGGTGAGCCTGCCACTGCTTTAGCCAACTCATTAAGCCAATGCTGCTTAACGGGTGGCCAAAATAATAACCTTGTGCTGCGTGCGCTTTTAAACTTTTTACAAACTTTAATTGGTCTAAGGTTTCAACGCCCTCAAAAATAACCTTGGTATTTTGTTGGTTATGCATTTCAACCATACCGCCTACTAGGCTGCGTATATTATTTTGATTGCTAAAATCTGCAGTAAGCGATGGCGCTACCTTAATGTATTCAACAGCTAGATTTGGCAGCTTAGAAAGAACAATGGGGTTATCGCCTAACCCATCAACGCATATTTTTAAGCCTATATTATTTAATCGGGCAATCATCGCACGGCCCTTATTATCTAAATCTGTGAATATATGCAGCGGGCATTCAACAATTAAATCTCCGTGTTGTAAGTTGTGCTCACTCACCACACTATCTACAAACTCAACAAACTCTTCGTTAAGCATTTCGGGGCCAAATAAGTTAATGCTCAGCGGTATAGCAATCCCCTCTATGCGAAGTGCCATGGCAAGCTCTGCGGCCCGCTCTATAACAAACTTAGCCAGTGGGTAAGCTAAACCCGCAATATGAATATCATCAATAAACCGGTGGGCTGATAAAATACCTTGTTGAGGGTGCTGCCAACGCAACAGAAGCTCTAAAAACTCAATTTGGCCGTCGTCATTGCGAATAATAGGCTGAAAATAAAGTTCAAGCTCGCTTACAAAATCAATATTAGCCAGCTCTTTTAAACGGGCTTGCTGCTCAAGTTGCTCAACCATCATTTGTTGATGGTACACAACCACCGCTTTTTTAGGCTGACTATCAAGGGCTAAGTATGCACACGATACTAAGTTATCAAAGTTAGCGTCTTGCTCATCGCAATTAACGTAACTCGCCCTTGCTTTTACCTCTACGGTACAATTAGCAACGTTAAACGGTTTAAGTGTTGCGCCAATAATTTGCTCAATGATGTGCTCATGGCTATGTTTGTGCACAGCTAAGCTGCAAATAAAGGCAAAGTTAAGACCCCCTAAATGCGCCAATTTTTCTTGGCCTCCTAAATCAATCACATTGTCGTTATTTAGTAAGTCTTTTATTCTGTTGGCCGATTGTGCCAAAAGCAAATCCCCAAAATCTCTGCCTATGTGCTGATTAACTTGCTCAAACCCTTCTAGACGAATAATCACCAGTGCTGCTTCTAGCTGTTTTTCTTTACACCAGCTGTAATAACCCTGGCGTAACTGCTGTTTATCTGCAAATGCAGCAAGAGGAGAGTCATCTTGGTACGGCTCAGGCTCATTAATGTTATGCGAATCTTCAACTTTGGGCTCTTCTTCCTCGCTCATTAGCCCTACAACCGCTAGCAGAATAATAGCCACCACCACCCAAAATAGAGGCACGTCCATGAGTAAATGCGCTGAAAACAACACCACAAATAGCAACCCTGAAACGGCGCTTGTGATAATCATGCTCCAACTATTACGCTCAAACGCTTGCCATAAATGAAAGCAAAAACCAAAAGCGAGCAATATTGCTAACCAAGCAGCACCGCTGCTTAAAATGGCTAAACCGACAGCGCCTGTACATAAGTAACTAAATTTAATACTGGTATTTTTAACCGCAAATAACGTAGCGACCATCGCCATTAACAGCGCGCCGCTAAAAAATATTGGAAAGTTACTGTCAGTCAAAATACTCAAGCTTACGCCACTCCATTAGCAATAAAATTTAATAAAAGCATGTTAAATATGGACAAAAATAATACAAACTAATTAATTCTACCCAAAATCCATAGATTTAACAGTTTATTTACGCCAAATTGGTAACTTAATTGTGCAGGGTGACTTATTTGCCAGTGCGCAATATCAGCCCTTGCACCAACCTTTAGCACGCCTCTGTCTTTCAAACCTAATGCCTGCGCTGCATTGCGGGTTACTCCCGCAAGAGCCTGCTCAGGGGTGAGCCTAAATAAAGTACATGCCATGTTCATCATTAATTGCACAGAACATAAAGGCGAGGTTCCTGGGTTAAAGTCACTGGCAATAGCAATAGGCACATTGTATTTTTGCAGCAAATCGATGGGAGGAAGCTGTGTTTCTCGTAAAAAATAAAAAGCCCCAGGTAATAAAACAGCCACAGTGCCAGCCTCTGCCATGGCTTTTACGCCGTTTTCATCAAGGTACTCAATATGATCAGCTGAAAGGCCTTTATACTCAGCCACCAGCTGTGCGCCCTGCTGATTAGAAAGCTGCTCAGCATGGCATTTTACCGGCAAGTTATGTTTTGTAGCTGCATCAAACACTTGTTTTGTTTGTGCAAGACTAAAGCCTACATTTTCACAAAATACATCCACAGCATCGGCAAGGTTATTAGCCACTACCTGCTCAAGCATCTGCGTACATACTAAATCAATGTATTCATCTGCACGGCCTTTGTATTCAGGGGGTAGCGCATGTGCACCTAAAAACGTGGTTTTAATATCAATAGGATGATGCTCATTAAGCAAACGCGCCACTTCTAAAATTTTTATTTCGTTTTCAACATCAAGCCCGTATCCCGACTTTATCTCAGCAGTCGTTACGCCCTCGGCAAGTAAAGTGTTTAAGCGATCTTTTGCATCAACAAATAACTGCTCATGATCTGCCTCGCGAGTGGCCTTAACGGTACTGGCTATACCGCCACCTTGTGCAGCTATTTGTTCATAGCTTACACCTTGTAAGCGCTGCTCAAATTCCTCAGCTCGGGAGCCTGCAAATATTAAATGTGTATGGCAATCAATAAGCCCAGGTGTTAACCATTGCCCTTTAATACTTAATGTAGGGGTAGCAAAGGCATCAAAACTGGGTAAGTTTGATTGCTCACCTAACCATACAATTTCGCCGTTTTTAATCGCCAGTGCCGCATTTTCTATAGCCCCATAAGGTGCATCAATTGTGCTATCCATGGTTGCTATGTTGGCATCAGTTAATAATAAGTCGAGATCTTCTAAGGTGTAACCCGTTGTTTTATTTTGCATACTTAGCTCCCTAACGTGCTTAAAATACAGTCTAACAATACACCTTGTATATACAAGATAATTATGCCATCTTTATTAAATAGTTTATTTTAAGTACAGCTAATAATAGTAATGACCACACCTAAATTTGCACAAATAAAACAATTTATTGTCGATAAAATAAAAAATGGCGCATGGCAAGAAAACCAACGTGTCCCCTCAGAAAACGAGCTTAGCAGCCAATTTTCTGTAAGCCGTATGACCGCACGACGTGCACTGAGCGAATTAACAGATGCCGGTATTTTAACGCGCAGCCAAGGGTTAGGTACGTTTGTAGCAAGTTTTAAATCGCAGTCATCACTACTTGAAATTAAAAACATAGCCGATGAAGTAAAAGAACGTAACGGGCAATACAGCTGTAGTGTGCAAGTGCTTGAATCAATCAATGCGGTAGCACCCATAGCTATTGCGCTTGGCGTTGAAGTAGATAGCGTGGTGTATCGCAGTGTGCTTGTACACAATGAGAACGACAAACCACTGCAAGTTGAAGAGCGATTTGTAAACCCAGCTTTAGCCGCGGGTTATTTACAACAAGACTTTAGCGCCCTCACACCGCATGAATACTTATCGAGCGTAGCGCCGCTCACACAAGCGCGCCACACAGTGGAAGCGGTTATGCCTAACTCGCAAATGTGCCAATGGCTTAACCTGTATAACGAAGAACCCTGCTTACAGGTTATTCGTCGTACTTGGTCTACAAAAGGCATAGTGAGCTTTGCTCGCTTAGTATCACCGGGCAGTAAATACCGTTTGGGCGGGCACTTAACATTTAAAAAATAATAACAACGTAACGCTCAAGAGCGTTTTTTTGTAGCTGACCATCTTGTATATACAACAGGAGAAATTCATGAACAACCGGCTCGACACACACCGAGAAATCCGCGCGCCTCATGGCGATAAAATTAGCGCTAAAAGTTGGCAAACAGAAGCCGCTAAACGCATGTTAATGAACAATTTAGACCCTGATGTGGCAGAGCACCCTCACGCGTTAGTGGTATATGGCGGTATTGGCCGTGCGGCAAGAGACTGGCCAAGCTTTGATAAAATAATTGAAACCCTTGATAGGCTCGAAAACGACGAAACCCTGCTTGTGCAATCGGGTAAGCCCGTGGGCGTATTTAAAACCCACGAAAACGCGCCGCGCGTTCTCATTGCTAATTCTAACCTGGTGCCACATTGGGCAAATTGGGAGCACTTTAATGAGCTCGATAAAAAAGGCTTAATGATGTATGGGCAAATGACCGCGGGCTCTTGGATTTATATTGGCTCACAAGGCATAGTGCAAGGCACTTACGAAACCTTTGTAGCAATGGCAAAGCAACACTTTGGCGGTAATGCAAAAGGTAAATGGGTTTTAACAGCAGGCCTTGGCGGTATGGGAGGCGCACAACCACTCGCCGCGACGATGGCAGGCTTTAGCGCATTAGTTGTGGAATGCGACGAAACCCGTATCGATTTTCGAATTAAAACCGGCTACGTTGATGTAAAAGCCACGACACTTGAGCACGCGCTTGAGCTAGTTACCGATGCTTGCATTAAAGGTAAGGCATTATCGGTAGGCTTATTAGGTAATGCTGCCGATATTTTTACTGCACTGGCAAACAGCAATATTACCCCTGATATAGTGACCGACCAAACCTCAGCGCACGACCCACTCAACGGCTACCTACCGCAAGGTTGGAGCATGCAACACGCAGCAAAAATGCGTGAACAAAACCCACAGGCAGTGGTTAAAGCCGCTAAGCAATCTATGGCAGTGCAAGTAAACGCCATGCTAGCACTTCAAAAAGCCGGAGCTGCCACTACCGACTATGGCAATAACATTCGCCAAATGGCATTTGAAGAAGGCGTTACCAACGCGTTTGATTTTCCGGGCTTTGTGCCTGCTTATATCCGTCCGTTATTCTGTGAAGGAATTGGCCCATTTAGATGGGTAGCGCTTTCGGGTGACCCCGAAGACATTTATAAAACCGATGCAAAAGTGAAAGAGCTTATTGCAGAAGATACCCACTTACATAACTGGCTTGATATGGCGCGTGAGCGCATTCAATTTCAGGGTTTGCCAGCGCGTATATGCTGGGTTGGTTTAAAAAACCGAGCTCGCCTTGCACTGGCCTTTAACGACATGGTTAAAAATGGCGAGCTTAAAGCGCCGGTTGTAATTGGTCGCGATCATCTCGACTCTGGCTCTGTAGCAAGCCCCAACCGTGAAACCGAAAGTATGCAAGATGGCTCAGACGCCGTTTCTGACTGGCCGTTACTTAATGCTTTGCTTAATACTGCGGGTGGCGCAACGTGGGTGTCGCTCCACCATGGCGGCGGAGTGGGCATGGGCTTTAGCCAGCACGCAGGCGTGGTTATTGTTGCTGATGGTAGTGAACAAGCCGCGCAACGCATCGCTCGTGTGCTTTGGAACGACCCTGCTACCGGCGTTATGCGCCATGCTGATGCAGGCTACGACATCGCTAAAAATTGCGCGCAAGAGCACCACCTAGATCTCCCTATGCTAAACAAGGAATAGTCATGATTTCACACACTCTCACACCAGGGCAGTTAGATTTAAGCACCCTACGAAAAATTAATGACTCTGCTGTCACACTTAACTTAGTCGATGGCGCCAGTACACAAATAGCGGCCAGCGCACAAACTGTTCAAAACGTAATAAACAAACGCCAAACGGTGTACGGTATTAACACCGGCTTTGGCTTATTAGCCAATACAAAAATAGCAGATGACGAGCTTGAGCTACTGCAGCGCAGTATTGTACTTTCGCATGCTGCCGGTATTGGGGAGTTCATGGACGACAGCACTGTAAGACTAATGATGACCTTAAAAGTAAACTCTTTGTCTCGGGGCTACTCAGGGATACGCCTAGAGGTGATCGCATTTTTTATGCAACTACTGTGCAGTGAAGTGTACCCGTGCGTGCCACAAAAAGGGTCTGTGGGTGCTTCGGGCGATTTAGCGCCTCTTGCTCATATGTGCCTTCCACTATTAGGTGAAGGCAACATGCGCCACAAAGGTGAAATTATAAGTGCTGCTCAAGGGCTGAAAATTGCCAATCTTTCACCTCTTACATTAGGCGCAAAAGAAGGACTGGCACTGTTAAATGGTACACAAGCCTCTACCGCGTTTGCGTTACAAGGGCTTTTCCAAGCAGAAGATTTATATGCACAAAGCTGTGTTATAGGCTCTATTAGCATAGAAGCCGCAATGGGTAGCCGTGCGCCCTTTGATGCACGCATTCACGAAATACGGGGCCAACGCGGCCAAATTGATACGGCCAGTGTATTTAGAGAGCTACTTAGTACTAAATCACAAATTAGCCAATCTCACGTAAACTGCGAAAAAGTACAAGATCCTTACTGCCTTCGCTGCCAACCTCAGGTACTCGGCGCATGTTTAACACAAATACGCCACGCCGCAGAAGTGTTGTTATGTGAATCAAACGGCGTTACCGATAACCCGCTGGTATTTGCCGATGTGGGCGATATTATATCCGGTGGTAACTTTCATGCAGAGCCCGTTGCTATGGCAGCTGATAACTTAGCCATTGCGATTGCCGAAATAGGCGCGCTGGCAGAGCGAAGAATCGCGCTACTTATTGATTCAAACCTCTCTACACTGCCACCTTTTTTAGTTGAAAACGGTGGAGTTAACTCAGGTTTTATGATTGCCCAAGTAACCGCGGCTGCGCTTGCCTCCGAGAACAAATCGCTTGCGCATCCCGCCTCGGTAGACAGCCTGCCAACATCAGCAAATCAAGAAGATCATGTCTCTATGGCCACGTTTGCAGCAAGGCGCTTAAAGGAAATGGCCAATAACACCCGCGGGGTATTAGCAGTTGAATGGCTTGGAGCTGCTCAAGGGCTTGAGTTTAGAGCCCCACTTAAACCTTCACCGCAAGTAGAAAAAGCAAAAGCTCTGCTGCGCGAGCATGTAAGTTACTACGATAAAGACCGCTACTTTGCCCCCGATATAGACGCAACCAATACGCTTTTAGCACATGGGGCATTGTGCGACTTTATTCACCACAACCCACTACCATCGCATTTTAAATTCCATGCTGATAGCTAAAGCCTAACGCTTCAATTGCTGAGCCAAGTACTTTGCGCTCAGCACTTTCATTACTGGTAAAGGTTGGCATTTCGCCGCCATGCTCTGCACACTTTTGTGCATAATAATTCGCTTTAGTTGGGTGCGATGGATTTACCACGTTATAAATATTTTGCCCCGAATTATAGTTTTCTATTACCGCAAAAATGGCGTTTATCACATCTTGTTGATGGACCATATTAACCACCTGCTGGCTCGATGAATTTAATTCTTTCCCAGCAACAAAGCGCCCTGGCTCGCGGTTAGGCCCTAATAACCCTGCTAAACGCAGTACTTTACCATCTTGCTCAAGCACCTTTTCTTCGCCATCGTATAGTTTTATTTGTCGCTCATTGGTACAACTTATTTCACTGCTTTCAGTGTAAACACCCGGCTCTTGGTCGTACACACCGGTAGATGAGCACAAAATAAAGCCCTTTGCATTTAATTGTTTAGAAAGTGAAAGTGCAGCGCTTAGTGTTTCTGGGTAGTTACTTTCACTGTGTCTGCTTCGTGGGGGGATTGCACACACCCAGTAAGCATCGTGTAAATCTATTTGGTGTATTAGTTGCCCATCAATCAGTACAAATTGACGCTGAAAATCGTCTGTGTGCTCATCACTTCTATGCGTACCTTGTACCTGCCAACCCGCCTGTTTAGCTTGTAGGCACAAAGCATGACCCAACCAGCCTGCGCCTAATACTACTAATTTATTAGCTTTTGCTTCCATTTTTGCATAACCCTTCATTTTAAACGCATAATTGGTGCTTTTTATCTAACTTCATAGAGATTTAAAGTAAGATATGATTAGATATAACCTACTAAAAAACAATAATACGTGCACTTATGCTAAATAATTTATCATTACGGAAGAAAATATTATTATTGATTGGTGGCACCATCACCATTTTGCTAATTATTGCTTCAACATTTTTTGTAAATCACATCGCTAACCTTTCCAGAGTAAACATTGAGCGCGAAGCTCAAAGCTACCTACAAAGCGAACAACTTTCAATGCAAAGCTACTTTGCAAAGTATGGCAAGCTGGTTTCTACGTTTGTTAATAACCCGCATTTAGTTAATTTTTTTGAAAATTGGGATACTCGCGACCAGCCGATTAAAAATGCCCCCGGCTACAATGAAGTTAATCAAGACTTTGTACGCATTAGCTCAAATGACGAAAATGTACTGTCGGCGTTTTTCGCATCAGCAACCACCGGTGAATACTTTAAAGAAAACGAGCGTACCAGCCATTACAATGGTCAACCTTACTACGCCTATAAACGTGGTTGGTGGCAAGAAGCCCTGCAAATTAATAAACTTTACGTAGGCCCTATATCGGTCGATTTAACCACTGGGGTTGCCTCAGCAGTTGTACAACAGCCGGTATACAACGCACAGCGTAAACTTATTGGTATGGGCGGCGTTGATTTACAGCTTAATAAAATCAACGATATGGTTGAAGGTATTCGCTTTAACGGTCAAGGCTATGGCTTTTTACTTGATGGCAATCAAAAGGTTGTACACTTTTCAAATGCTACCGGCCATAAGCTGTCTAACACCGACGAAGGCCCTAAAGGTAAAGAAGGGCTAGATGGCCTTGAAAGCCAGTTTAATAATACTTCAGGCTTTACAGAGCTTAATGCACAAATGCGTAATAACCTCGAAGGCAGCCAATTGGTGACCTTAAAAGGAGAAGAGTATTATGTGGTGTATCATCGCTTACAACTAGAGCAACCTTATCTTGATTGGTATGTAGGTATACTGATCCCAACCAGCATGATTGAAGCCCCCGTTAATGAGGCGGTTACCACCACAACCACCGCAGTGGTGATTATTTTAGTGATCATTCTAGCGATGATATTATGGGCGACCCACATGATCTCGCAGCCTATTACCACTTTAACTAATATAATGCGTGATATTGCATCGGGCGAAGGCGATTTAACCCAAAAGATTAATATTACCAGCCAGGATGAGGTCGGCCAGCTTGCCAATCACATGAATACATTCATTGATAAGCTGCGCGCCATGATGCTAGAAACAGCCGCACAAGCTGAGCAGTTAACCAATGCCGCAGCGCAACTTAAAAACGTGTCTGCTCAAACCAACACCGAAATACAGCAAGAAAAACAACAAGTAGACAGCGTAAGTGCCGCCGTGACCGAAATGGCCAGCACTGTACTTGAAATATCGCGTAACGCACAGCATACCAACAGCGCCGCCGAAGAAGTACAAGCTATTACTGCCGAAGGGGCTGACCGCTCAACTCAAGCACAACGTGTGATGACCGAACTTGCGCTACACATAGGTGAAGCGTCTAAAGTGGTAGCAGGGCTTGAGCAAGAAAGTAATAACATTGGTGCATTGGTGGATGTAATTAACTCCATTGCCGATCAAACTAACTTACTTGCTCTAAATGCCGCCATTGAAGCTGCGCGTGCAGGTGAGCATGGCCGTGGTTTTGCGGTAGTTGCTGATGAAGTACGTTCACTGGCAAGCCGTACGCAAGAATCAACAGACGATATTCGTAATATGATTTCTCGCTTACAGCAAATTGCCCAACAAGCGTCGGTAATGATGCTACAAGGGCAAGAGCAAACTGAAGGCTCAGTATCGCAAACAAAAGAAGTACTAAGTTCATTACAAAACATTGCTCAGTCGGTAACTAAAGTGCAAGACCAAAGCCACCAAATTGCCACTTCAACCGAGCAACAAACCGTTGTCGCAGAGGACATTAATACCAGCCTTGCAGCAATTAATGGCTTAGTAAACAGCACAGCTGATCACGCACACATTTTAGCAGATGAAGCGCGCGATTTAAGCGACCTTGCTGTTGCCTTAAACAAAACGGTTAATCAGTTTAAGCTTTAAATACATAGCGTAATAAGGTGGGTAACTAAGTATAAAATTAACCCACCTAGGGCGTGTTGAGCATTGTGGATTGAATGAATTTCAATCACCCAAGGCCCGCATGCCCTAGCACTCTTGTTTTTAAATTTTTTAACACCATATCTTCACAACTTGCTGCTATTTTTTAGCGTAATTAAATCAGTTAAAGTGGTTTTTACGCATCAGATCAAATTTTTCTGTTTTTAATACACATCTTTTAGTTGAGATAGTTTGTTGTTTGGCAGAGTCTGGTATAGTAGCACACGTATTAAACAGTGCTTTGAGGCTCTTTAATACAAAATTGCTAATTAATATGTTCTACAGGTTATGTAAAAGTACATATTAATTACCAATTGTAAAAAATGGGTTAGCCGACACTCGGTTAACAAAGAATACATTGTAACGGTTTTATCATGATATCTAATTTATTTACCAAGATTTTTGGTAGTCGCAATGACCGCACTATTAAAAACCTAAGAAAGACGGTCGCGCTAATTAATGCGCTAGAAACGCAATTAGAAGCGCTTTCTGATGAAGATTTAAGAGCTAAGACAGCTGAGTTTAGAGAACGTTACGATAACGGACAAAGCCTTGACGACATTCTACCAGAAGCATTTGCTGTGGTACGCGAAGCGTCAAAGCGTGTAAATGGCATGCGTCACTTTGACGTACAGCTATTAGGCGGCATGGTTTTACATCAAGGTCGTATTGCAGAAATGCGTACCGGTGAAGGTAAAACCCTAACAGCCACACTTCCAGCCTACTTAAATGGCTTAACAGGCAAAGGCGTGCACGTAATTACCGTGAACGACTACCTTGCTAAACGTGATGCTGAAACAAACCGCGAGTTATTTGAGTTCTTAGGCCTAACTGTGGGCTGTAACGTACCAGGCATGATGCCACAACAGAAAAAGCAAGCTTATACTGCTGACATTACCTACGGTACAAATAACGAATTTGGTTTTGACTACCTTCGTGACAACATGGCATTTAGCATTGATGAGCGCGTACAGCGTCCATTGTTTTATGCAGTAGTGGATGAAGTGGATTCAATCTTAATTGATGAAGCGCGTACACCACTTATTATCTCAGGCCCAGCTGAAGATAGCTCTGAGCTATACATCGAAATCAATAAAATTGTGCCGCTTTTAGAGCTTCAAGAAAAAGAAGACGAAGAAGGCATTGAAGGCGATGGCGATTACACAATTGACGAAAAGTCTAAGCAAGTTCATTTAACTGAGCGCGGTCAAATTAAAGTAGAACACCTACTTACTGAGCGTGGTTTAATTGAAGAAGGCGACTCGCTTTACTCTGCCGGAAGCATTACCTTACTGAGCCACGTGTATGCAGCACTTCGTGCCCATAAGCTTTATCAAAAAGATGTTGATTACGTTGTTAAAGAAAACGAAGTCATTATTATCGATGAGCACACAGGGCGCTCAATGGAAGGTCGTCGTTGGTCTGAAGGTTTACACCAAGCTGTTGAAGCTAAAGAAGGTGTAAAAATTCAAAACGAAAACCAAACACTGGCTTCAATTACTTTCCAAAACTACTTCCGTTTATACGAAACCTTAGCCGGTATGACTGGTACAGCCGATACTGAAGCATTTGAGTTTCAATCTATTTACGGCCTAGACACGGTTGTTATGCCAACTAATAAGCCGATGATCCGTGATGATCGCGCCGATTTAGTTTACCTAACACAAGAAGAAAAATACGAAGCTATTTTAGCCGATATTAAAGATTGCCAAGAGCGCGGACAGCCTGTGCTTGTAGGTACTATTTCGATTGAAAGCTCTGAGTATTTATCGCAGTTTTTACGCAAAGAAAAAATTAAGCATAACGTACTTAATGCTAAATTCCACGCGCAAGAAGCTGACATCGTATCGGATGCAGGCTTACCAGGTACTGTAACAATTGCAACCAACATGGCTGGTCGTGGTACCGATATTGTGCTTGGTGGTAACTGGAACAGCGAAGTTGAAAAACTAGAAAACCCAACAGATGAGCAAATTGCTGAAATTAAAGCGGCGTGGAAAATTCGCCACGATGCAGTAATTGAAGCTGGCGGTTTACACATTATTGGTACTGAGCGTCATGAATCGCGCCGTATAGATAACCAATTACGTGGCCGTGCTGGTCGTCAGGGTGATGCCGGCTCTAGCCGTTTTTACTTATCGATGGATGATGCGCTAATGCGTATATTTGCCGGCGAGCGCATGACTAACATGATGCGTAAACTAGGCATGCAACGCGGCGAAGCCATTGAGCACCCTTGGGTTAACCGCGCAATTGAAAACGCTCAGCGTAAAGTAGAAGCACGTAACTTTGATGTACGTAAGCAATTACTTGAGTACGATGATGTAGCAAACGATCAACGTCGTGTTGTTTACTCTCAACGTAACGAGCTGCTTGAAGAAGGCGATATTTCAGAAACCATTACAGCAATCCGTGGTGATGTACTTGCCGGTGTTATTGATCAATACATTGCACCACAAAGCCTTGCTGAAATGTGGGATATACCAGGCCTTGAAGAGCGCTTAAAACAAGACTTCCTGATTGAGCTGCCTATCACGCAGTGGTTAGCAGATGACAATAAACTATACGAAGAAAAACTTCGTGAGCGTATTGAGCAAGCGGTTGAGCAAGCTTACAAGCAAAAAGAAGAGCAAGTTGGCGACTCTGTACTACGTCAGTTTGAAAAAGCGATTATGCTTCAAAGTCTTGATCAGCACTGGAAAGATCACCTTGCTGCAATGGATCATTTACGCCAAGGTATTCACTTACGTGGCTATGCACAAAAGAATCCTAAGCAAGAATACAAGCGCGAGTCGTTTGAGCTATTCACCGAAATGCTTGAAAACTTAAAAGTTGATGTAGTGGGCATTTTAAGTAAAGTACAAGTTCGTGCCGAAGAAGATGTTGAAAAAGTAGAAGAGCAACACCGTAAAAGTGAAAATGCCCCTCGCGAGTACCAACACGAAGAAGCTGAACATGTAGGCGGTGAAGCACCTCAAAGCGCAACTGTAATGGCAAGAACAGCGCCTAAAGTTGGCCGTAACGATCCGTGTCCGTGTGGATCAGGACAAAAGTTTAAGCAATGTTGTGGTAAATTAAAGTAACGACGCATTGTATGTAATTAAAAAGCGACGCTAGCGTCGCTTTTTTTATGGAGAAAAAACATGACAACAAAAATTGTAAATGTAGCGGTAGGCGTAATAAAAAAAAATAACGCCATCTTTATCTGCAAGCGCGCTGATGAGCAACATCAAGGTGGCTTATGGGAATTTCCAGGCGGGAAAGTAGAAGCTGGCGAGAGCGTATTTGCTGCACTTAAACGTGAGCTAAGTGAAGAAGTTGGCATTACCATTCACAGCTCTAGCCAACTGATGGTGATTGAACATGACTATGGCGATAAATGTGTAAAACTTGATATTCACGTTGTGAGTAACTTTAGCGGTGAAGCACATGGCGCCGAAGGGCAACCAAGTGAATGGGCCGCTATTAATGAGCTTAGTAACTATGAGTTCCCTGCTGCTAACGCCGAGATTATCGAAAAAATACAAGCGCGATACGCCTAAAGTACATGAATACAGCAATACAAAATAAATTAAGTGAGCTATTAGCGCTAAACCCTGAGCTTACTCAGGTGAGCTCTTTAGGCAGCGGACATATAAACACCACGTGGCTGTTAACTAATGCTGCGCAGCAATTTGTTGTTCAAAAGCTCAATACTTATGTATTTAAAAATCCAGCACAACTGGTTAATAACGCACAGTTAATTGAGCAGCACCTAAGCGCTAAACAACAAGCAAATACTTACCCGCTCGACATTGTTAAGCATATAAGTACTTGCCAAGGTGAATACCTTATTACAATTAACAACGCGTACTACCGTGTGCTTAATTTTATTAGCCAAAGTATTAGCGAAGATGTGGTTACAGAGCCCCATCACGCGCAGCAAGCCGCATTTGCATTTGGCACCTTTACACGTGCCTTGCTCGATTTTAACGCATCAAGCCTCTACCCTGTTATTACTGACTTTCATAACTTAGCTATGCGCTTTGAGCAGCTTAATACAGCTATTAGCACCGCCACTAAAGAGCGGCTGCAGCAGTGTAAAAACGACATTGACTACTGCATTGCACAACAGCATTTAGTAAAAGAGCTCGCTGACGTAACAGCCGATTTGCCCACCCGGGTGTGCCACAACGACACTAAAATAAATAATATGCTGTATTGCAGCAATACATATAAAGCAAAAGCAGTTATCGATTTAGATACGTGTATGGCAGGCTTTTTATTGTATGACTTTGGAGACATGGTGCGCACATTTTGCTGCGCTGAGCCAGAAGATTCGATTAATCTTGATAAAGTGGTTATTCGCAAAGAGGTATTTACTGCGCTTGTTAAAGGCTACCTTGCCCCCCTTAAATCGGCTATTAGCAACAAAGAGCAAGCAAGTTTGCTGCTTGGCGCTAAAGTTATGCCGTTAATGCTCAGTGTGCGGTTTTTAACTGATTACTTAAATAACGACGTGTACTTTAAAACCACCCATGCAGAACATAATTTAGAACGTGCGCAAAACCAGCTTGCTTTGTATAAAAATATTTTAAGTAATCAAAGCTGGATGCACAAAACACTCATGCAGTAGCCCTGAATTAAGTATTATTGCGCATTGGTATTAGTACTCAGTATTTAAATATAAAAAAGCCAGTAAGCTAAACACTTACTGGCTTTTATTTATCAACCTAAATGCGGGGTAATTTATCTCTTAACCAGATTCAGGTTAACTAACAGGCTATCAATTACCAAATTTTTACGCGGTCTTCTGGTTTGATATACATTTTGTCGCCTTCTTTTACGTCAAACGCTTGGTAAAACTCAGGCATGTTCGACAAGATACCGATAACACGGTAGTGACTTGGTGAATGCGGGTCTGTCATTAAGCGGTTACGTAGCTCTTCATCGCGGTACTTACGACGCCAAATTTGTGACCAACCCATAAAGAAACGCTGATCGCCGGTGTAGCCATCAATAACGGGCGCTTTGTTCTCACCTAACGATAATTGATACGCCTTATAAGCCACCGTTAAACCACCTAGGTCGCCAATGTTTTCGCCAAGGGTAAGCTCGCCGTTAACACCCGCATCTTCAAATGGTTTATATTCGTTGTATTGCGCTACTAACGCGCCGGTACGCTCTTCAAACTGTTTAAGGTCAGACTCACTCCACCAGTTACGTAAGTTACCGTCACCATCGTATTTAGCACCTTGGTCGTCAAAACCGTGACCTAGCTCGTGGCCAATTACTGCGCCAATTGCACCGTAGTTTACAGCGTCATCGGCTTCTAAATTAAAGAACGGTGGCTGTAAAATAGCAGCTGGGAATACAATTTCGTTATTTACAGGATTGTAGTAAGCATTAACTGTTTGTGGCGTCATGTGCCACTCAGAGCGGTCCACTGGCTTGCCTAATTTAGCAATCATGTCGCTATAAGCCCACTGACTGTAACGTATGTAGTTACCCACTAATTCATCAGGGTTAATGCTCAGCTGTGAGTAGTCTTTCCACTTATCTGGGTAGCCAATTTTTGGGGTAAATTTGTTTAGCTTTTCTTGGGCTGCAAGCTTGGTTTCAGGGCTCATCCACTCAAGGTTTTCAATTGCAACGCCGTAACCTTTAATAACGTTATCTACCAGCTCTTCCATACGTGCTTTTGCTTCAGGCGGGAAGTTATCTTTTACGTATACTTTACCTAAAATTTCGCCAAGTACGCTGTTAGATGCATCAACCGCTTTTTTCCAAAGTGGCGCTTGCTCTTTTACGCCGCGTAATGTGGTGCTGTAAAAATCAAATTTAAGATCAACCAAGTCAGTGCTCAGTAACTGCGCGTAACCACTTACAAAATGAAACTTTAAGTAGTTTTTCCACGTTGCTAAATCTGTTTCTTTGTACACATCAGCAAACCCTTCTAAGTAGCTTGGCTGACGTACAATAATGTCTGAGGTATCTACCCCAGCACTATTGAAAAATGCAGCTAAATCAAAGTCGCCTGTTAGCTTATTTGCCTCAGCTACAGTCATTTTATTGTATGACTTAGTTGCATCACGGCTTTGTACTCGGCTCCATTGCGCCTCAGCTAAAGCGCTTTCAAATGCGATAACGCTTTTCGCAGCATCAGCGGCATTTTCAACGCCAGATTTAGCTAAAATATCGGTTATGTATTGCTCGTAAGATGCGCGAATTTTAGTAAATTTTTCATCATCTTTTAAGTAATAATCACGATCAGGTAAGCCAAGTCCAGATTGCGATAAGTACAGCGCGTATTCACTTGAATTTTTAGCGTCGTTATTTACAAACCAGCCAAATGGTAAGCTCGCACCTTGCTGTTGAATTTTAGCCATTAAAGGAGCAAGATCAGCTTTTGAATCTAGGCTATCAATGGTATTAAGTGAAGGTTGTAAAGGTGTAATACCTAACTCATCACGTGTGTCTTTATCCATGTAGCTTTTGTAAAAAGCGCCAATTTTGTACTCATCGCTGCCTTTTTTAGCACTGCTATTATTAGCGGCACTTTCAAGCGCTGTTTTCATCGCTTTTTGCGACTCGTCGTATAACTGTGTAAACGAGCCGTAGTTCGATTTATCGCCAGGGATCTCTGTTTTAGCAAGCCACTGTCCATTCACATGGTAATAAAAGTCATCTTGTGCACGAACCGACTCATCCATATTGGCAAGGTTTACACCTAGCTCAAGCGTTTTTTCTGCCGGTGCTGTAACGGCAGCGGTGTCGGCCACTTGCGCTTCTTGTTGTTTTTCACCGCAACCTACTAGGCCCAGTGCAAGTGCGATACTTGCAGCGGTAATAGTTACTTTTTTCATAATTATTCCGTTTGTTAGTAAAGAATAAAATATCTATTTCATTAAACTATTGCATGCCAGAGAAAAAATAAAAGCGCCCTGCGATGCTTTCACTTAATGAAATTAATATTTAGGCGGTTAAAACAACACGCCGAATTTGTATGATAAACCCCATTAAAGAAACAATAAAATAGAATATGTAACAAAGTATTTTCTATGAGACGAGGTAACAAAATAGCCCTACCAACAACCATAATCGCGCTTTTGGGAGTTATTTTTTACCATGGCGAGCAAGGCGCTCTAGCTTTTCTTTCAGCGAAGGTGGCGCTGATGCGGCAATGGCATTAAGGTAATCTGAAGTTTGCTGGCTCATTTTTCTTGAATTGCCAGGTGCTTTACCTGCGGGGCCGGGTTTATCTGCAGTTGGGCTTAAGCGCGCTGTTGCTTGAGGGTTTGCAACAATTTTAATTTGTCCGAGCTCTGCCATGCCTGCCGCTCTAAAATGCGACTGCATATCCATTTTTAAATAATTAAGTTTAAGGGCAATTGCCGCCGATACAGCTTCAATCATCAACGTGCCATCGCGGTAATTACTCACACGGCATTTTTCAGCAAGCTTTGGGCCTAAAAACTCTTTAAGCAACACCTGTTGCTTATCAAGCGCTTGGCTTTTACCTGCATAGGCCGATAAGCGATTATTAAGGCCTGCCATAATGTCAGTCAGGGGTTTTGGTGCGTACCTATCTTTAGCCATTCAACACCTCAAAAATTTAAATAAAGCACGTTTAAGCCAAGCGTTTAAATGCTCGGCTTTAATATGTGCTTTTATATTATACCAATTCGCTTAATTAAGTATTATTGCTAATTGCTATTAAGCGCCTGCTATTTGCATTTGCTCTATAAGTACTGAGCCGGTTTGAATGCCGCCTCTGCGCTCAATATCGCCCCCTATGGCCGAAATACCTTTAAACATGTCTTTTAAATTTCCGGCAATGGTAATTTCACTAACAGGGTACTGAATTTCACCGTTTTCTACCCAAAAACCAGCTGCTCCACGCGAGTAGTCACCCGTAACGGTGTTTACGCCTTGCCCCATCAGCTCGGTAACTAATAAGCCTGTTCCCATGGTTTTTAATAAAGCCGATAAATCGTTGTGCGTTTGCTCAACTAACCAGTTATGAATACCGCCTGCATGGCCTGTTGGAGCCATATTTAGTTTACGCGCTGCATAACTTGCTAATAAGTACGTTTGCAGCTCACCGCCTTGAATAATTTCACGGTCAATCGTTTTTACCCCTTCGCTATCAAAAGGCGACGACGCTAATCCTTTTAATATATGAGGACGCTCAGCAATATTAACGCTCTTACTAAATACTTGAGTGCCTAGGCTGTCGAGTAAAAAGCTCGATTTACGATAAAGCGCCCCGCCGCCAATTGCCGACACTAAATGGCCAAACAATGAGTTGGCAATATCGGCTCTAAAAATAACAGGGACTTTCATAGTACCCAGCTTTTGGCTATTTAGTTTAGCCAGAGTTTCGGTGGCGGCTTCTAGGCCTACCGCAGCAGCGTCGTTAAGTCCGCCCTGATCGCGAGCAACAGTATAAGCAGAGTCGCGCTGCATGTGCTCGCCTTCTTTGCCTATTACCATCGTGCTAATGCTGTGGCGCGTACGTGGAAAACCAGCAATTAAACCATGGCTATTACCATACACACGTAAGCCTTGGTGCGATGAAAAACTTGCACCATCTGAATTAACAATACGCTCATCAGCATTTAAAGCGGCTTGCTCTGCAGCGTGACATAGCTCAATACCTTGCTCAGGGCTTACATCCCACGGGTGATATAAATCAAGGTCCTTAGGGGCAAACTCGAGTAGTTCTTTATCGGCAATACCATTAAAAGGGTCGTCTGAGGTAAATTTGGCAATATCAATGGCTTTTTCTACTACCGTGCGCAGTGTTTTTGGGTTTAGATCAGCAGTAGACGCCGAGCCCTTATTATTCCCTACATAAACACTGATACCTAAACCACCATCTTGATTAAACTCTATGGTTTCTACTTCACCCATGCGTGTGCTTACCGATAAACCCGATGTACTAGACATAGCAGCTTCTGCGGCAGTGGCACCCAATTTTTTAGCATGCTCGAGCACTTCAGCTACGGCATCTTTTACTTGAGAGATTTGAGAATAAATTGGATCGTGTTGTTGGCTTTTCATAAATTAAGTCCTGAGCCTTAAGGCAATATTGCACGCATTTCTTATCTTTAAATGCTAACACACTCACTGCACCACATCAGCTAATATTAATCACTAAAAGAATCGCGTATAATGGCAAAAGTTATTTTTACTTAAGAGCACCCCATGGCGAAGAAAAAAGGCAAGCCTGCTGAAATTGAAGAAGAAATTATTTACGTATCAAAAAGTGAACTAAAGCGCGACGCGCAAGAGTTTCATCAGTTAGGTTCTGAAATTGCTAAAATGGGGAAAAAGCAACGCGAACGCTTACCACTCAATGACGATTTGAAAGCAGCCATGGTAGTTGCTGATAAAATCAGTAATAAAAGCGATGCGTACCGCCGCCACTTAAATTACATTGCTAAAACGCTACGCACAGTAGAAAACGTTGAAGAAATTAAAGCCATTATTGACGTAATGCTTAATAAAAATAACCAAGCTGAGGTTTTAATTAAAAAAATTGAGCAATTACGTACTGACTTAATTGAGCAAGGCGATGATTTAATTAACGAAACTATTGAGCAATACCCAACCCTTGAGCGCCAAAAAATGCGCCAATTGGTACGCAACGCCGCTAAAGAAGTTAAAGCTGAAAAGCCAGGCAAAGGCTATAAAGAATTGTTTCAATACTTAAAAGATGCCCACAACATAACGTATTAACAAAAAATACTCTTTTAAAAAGGTGCTTAGGCACCTTTTTTGTTGTAGATCAAAACCCCTCCCTTAAAAGCTTTTTATACTCAACACCTCATTAATACATAAGGTGCGCGTGATGATAAAGCTTCCAAAATGGGATCAAACTCTTATAAATAAGTATAACGTGTCAGGGCCCCGCTATACCTCCTACCCTACCGCTTTATCTTTAAGCGAGGGGTATCAGCAACAAGACCTTGTTAGCGCTATAAAATCATCATCTAGTCGCTCACTTTCTTTGTATATTCATATCCCATTTTGCAGTGAGCTTTGCTATTACTGCGGATGTAACAAGGTGATCACACGCCATCAGTCTAAAGCCGATGTATATTTAGATTATTTAACAAAAGAAATAGCAGCACATGCCCCTTTATTTAAACACTACACAGTGGAGCAATTGCATTTAGGGGGTGGTACGCCAACCTTTTTGACTGTAAAGCAAATGACGCGCTTAATTAACTTATTAGAGCAGCACTTTCACTTTACCCGCAACACTGAGCGAGGCATTGAAATAGACCCACGTTCCCTTGCTAAAGATATGCTTATACACTTACGGGTTTTAGGCTTTAACCGCGTATCCTTTGGTATTCAAGATTTTAACGATGAGGTACAGCAAGCGGTTAACCGCACTCAGCAAGTAGATACCGTTAAAGCACTGATAACCCAAGCCCGCGAGCTTGGCTTTAAGTCTATAAATGCAGATATGATTTATGGCCTACCTAAACAAACACCCCAAAGCTTTGAAAAAACAATAGCGCAATTAATTGCCTTATGCCCAGACAGAGTCTCTGTATTTAATTACGCACATTTACCAGAGCGCTTTGCAGCGCAACGTAAAATAAAAGAGGCTGACTTACCCAGTGCCCACGACAAGCTAACCATGTTTAAAAACACCTTGGCGCAAATGACCTTTGCAGGCTATCAGTTTATTGGTATGGATCATTTTGCAAAAGCCGACAACGAACTTGCAGTCGCACAAAATAAAGGGCAGTTACATCGCAACTTTCAGGGCTATACTACTCACGGTAATTGCGACTTATTAGGTTTAGGGGTCTCGTCTATTTCGCAAATTGGCACGGCCATTTTACAAAACCAAAAAGTGCTTAAGCATTATTATCACGAAATAGAAACGCAAGCCGGCAGTGCTATACATAAAGGAATGCATTTAACGCACGATGATGTAATACGCGCGGAGGCTATTAAATCACTTATTTGCCAGTTTGAATTAGACACGCACGCATTTGCGAAAAAGCATTCTATACATTTTAATGAGTATTTTGCGGATGCGCTGTTAGCGCTAAAGCCTTTAATAGACGATGACATGGTGCATATAAACGATAAGGTAATACGCGTCACGCCTCGCGGAAATCTATTTATTCGTATTATATGTATGTGCTTTGATGCTCACTTACAAAAGCAAATAAGTAAAACCCGTTTCTCACGAGTGATTTAATTAGTATACCAATTCGCTTATCACGTTTGAGGTGGTAAAAACGTGTCGATAAGCAGGCATAAAAAAAGCAGACCTGAGTCTAATGCCGATCAGTTAAGAGATATTTTAATGATCGGTTGACCGATCTTTTATAGATGTAAGAATCCGATGAGCATTTGCCATCGGATTTTTTATGAATATTAAAACAGCTTTAGACACCGCATTTAATACCAGCACCCAATTTCATTCATTTGAAAAACTCTCATCACTTCTAGATCCATCTATTATTGTTGAGGCTTTTGTTGAAGCGGGAGTCGCAACCGTCAGAAAGCGTCGCTTACCTCTTGAACCTGTGATGTGGTGCGTAATGGGGATGAGTCTTTTTAGGCAAGAGTCAGTGTGGAATATTGCGACTAAGATGGATATTGCACTTCCAGGTAAAGCACCGCTTGTTGCACCCAGTGCGATGGTTCAGGCTCGACAGCGCCTAGGAACCAACGCTGTCGAACAATCCTTTAAGAAGATGGCTAAGCATTGGTATCAACAAGGTAAATTCGAAACATGGAATGGACTAAATTTACTCGGTGTCGATGGGGTTGTGTGGAGAACGACTGATACTGCTCAAAACCGTGAAAAGTATGGCTCTGGTAGTACTCAGTATGGCCACACGGCATTTCCTCAAATCCGCATGGTGTGCCAAATGGAGCTGACAAGCCACCAACTCATTAATAGCGCGTTTGATAAATACAAATCGAATGAAATGGTGCTAGCAGAGCAGCTAATTAGCGATACGCCTAATCATTCACTGACCCTGTTTGACCGTGGTTTTTATTCCTTAGGCTTACTCCATCAATGGCAACTCGCTGGAGAAGAGAGGCACTGGATGATACCGGCAAGAAAAGGGCTCCAATTTGATGTAATAAAAAGTTATAGCCGTGTAGATAAACAGGTAAGGCTGAGAGCCACACCACAAGCGAGAAAAAAGTTCCCCGAGCTGCCGGAGGAGATTGAGGCGCGGCTAATTACGAAAAAAGTGAAAGGAAAAGAGTGCCGAATTCTTACATCGCTTACCGATGTCATGCGTTACCCCAGTGACGAAATTGTAGACTTATACAGTCACCGCTGGGAAATTGAGTTAGGGTATCGTGAAATGAAACAAACGCTACTGAACAGTGAATACACGCTTAGAAGCAAACGCCCAGACATGGTTGAGCAAGAATTGTGGGGATTACTGCTTGCTTACAACTTGATAAGAGTGGCTATGACCGAAGCGGCTACACGTAAAGGTATCTGGCCAAATCAGCTAAGCTTCAGTGGGTGCTCAAGCGCGGTTGTGGCATTCTTACTTACAACGGGACTTACAAGCCCAGGAAAACTCCCTGTGCTGTATGAGAACCTTATCAATCAGCTAACTTATTACGAGCTTCCGACGAGGCGGGAAGATAGATTTTACCCTCGAAGGGTCAAACCCAAACCAAGTAAATACCCCACCAAAAAGAAAAATACCAGTCAGCTTAACTGACTGGCATTAGGCGCTATGCCGGCTTTTTTTATGGCTAAATTTTTAAACTAGGTAATAGTAATCTGCATCAATACTTAATTTATATGCACTGATAGCTAAATGGCGACTCATTGGCTTATTAAGCCTGCTGCTTTAAAAGTGTGTTATTTGCCGTTAAAATGCGCGGCTTTGCTTTTGAGCTCAGTTGGGGTGATGTTTGCTTTTCGTTTTTATTAATGCTCTATGTGCTTTGGCCATTTATGTTCAAGCGATTAAAAAAGGTATGCCAATTAAACGGTGGATTTTATTAGGGGCGCTAATCGGACCTGGCGCATGGTGCTTATTTGGTTTGCATTACAGGCGTGCTTTTATACGCAACGTAGGAGCTGGTGCGTGTATATGGCGCCCGTAACTTTACCTTATTTGCGCTAAATGGTTATTAGCACTAATAAGGCTTGGCGTAGAGTTGCTTTGTTGCTGTTTCAAAAAGGCCGTAAACTCATCTTTTGAAAGCGGTTTTGAATAGAAGAAGCCTTGTACGGTTTCACAATTTAGCGTTTTGAGTATGTCAATTTGGCTTGCTTGCTCCACACCTTCAGCAACCACATGTAAATCGAGGTTTTGCGCAATTGTCACGATAGAGTCAACCATGTTGCGGCCTCGTTCGGTTTTCATGTCATCAATAAATGCTTTGTCTACTTTTAAGGTATTCAGCGGAAATTGTTTTAAGTACGCTAAAGATGAATAACCTGTACCAAAATCGTCCATGGCTAAATGAATACCACGGGCACTTAGCGAGCGCATAATTGCAATGGCTTCTTGTGGGTCGTCCATTACCGTGCCTTCGGTAATTTCCAGCTCTAAAAAGTAAGAAGGTAGCTCGTTTTTTTGCAATATCACGTCAATACGGGTCGTTAAATCTGGCAAGCTAAACTGCTTAGCCGATAAGTTAACTGCAACTCGGCCGCTAAATAGCCCATCGTCTAGCCATTGTTTTACATCGCGACACGCTTTGTTTAAAACCACTTCACCAATTTCTATTATTTGCCCGGTTTCCTCTGCAATAGGAATAAATACACCGGGGCTAATAACGCCTTTTTTAGGGGTTATAAAGCGCACTAATGCTTCCATTCCGGTAAGTTTACCTGTGCGAATATTCATTTTTGGTTGGTAATACACTTCAAAATGGTTTTCTTTTAGACCAAAGCGCATTAGGTTTTCTATTTGTAAGCGTTTAACCGCTTGGCGGTTCATGGTGTCATTAAAAAACAGGTAACTATTACCTTTCTTTTTAGCATGATACATTGCGGTATCTGCGTTTTTTAATAGCAGCTCTGGGGTACTGCCATCTTCGGGGAATAACACTATGCCTACGCTTGAGGTAATAGCGAGCTCGTGGCCTGCCATTTTAAATGGGGTCGCAATTGCAGCTAAAAATTGCTTTGCCATGCGAGTAATAACATGGATATCATTAGTATCTGCCATAACTAAGGCAAATTCATCACCCCCTAAGCGGTAAAAAACATCATTCTCACGGGTTAATTTATTTAATCGCATAGCCAGTTTTGCTAACAGGCTGTCGCCTAGCTGGTGGCCTAATGAATCATTAATTTTTTTAAAATTATCTAAATCAAATACCAAAAGGGCATGGTGGGTATTTTGTTTTACTAGCTTTTGTAGGTCGGTAAAAAATAAATTTCTGTTAGGTAAACTGGTCGTACGGTCTCTATTTGATAAATTATGCAGTTGCGATTGTGCATTTTTACGTTCGGTTAAATCTGAATAAACCACTACATAGTTTGTTATTTGGTGTTGTTCGTTTTTTATCTCATCAATAGAAATCTCTATGGGCAGTAACACTCGCTCACTATTGCGCAGTTTTACCTCTTGTTGAATTCGCTCCCGCTCTCGTACTATATTTTTAACGTTTTCTGTGTAGCTTTTATCGTAACCAGGTAAATTAAAAGGCTTTTTGAGATATTGCTCTCTAACGCCACCAAAAAGCGTTAAAAAGCTGGGGTTAATATCAACTAAGTTAAAGTTTTTATCATATATAGCAAGTGCATCAGTGAGTGATTCTACACACTTAGCAAATAAATTGAGGCGCTCTTGTGTTGATTTTAACACTGAAATATCACGCACTGTGCCGGTCATTCTCAGTGGCGCTAAGTTGGCATCTTTTTCTATTATTTTTCCGCGGTCTAATACCCAGTGCCAATGGCCAAAGGTGTCTTTAATGCGGTAAGTGGCTTCAAAAAAAGCAGACTTTTGAGCAAAGTGTTTTTTTAATAAATGCTCTACTGAGGCAATATCGTGTGGGTGGATCAAGCTTTTGTTTGGCGGGAAACCCATTAACGTTGTTGAATTCATCATGTATTTATCGTTAATACGAATAACTTCGCCAGTTTTTATATTCCAATCCCAAAGCGTATCGCCACTGCCTTCAACCGTGCTTTTTAAGCGCTTTTCCGAGAGGCTGTGCTGTAACCGAGAGCGCTTTAATTTATAAATTACAAATAATAGGTATGGCAAAGCCAGCGCAAGTAGGGCACTGGCAATAATTAAAACGGTGTTGGTATTTATATTAAAGGCGTGTTCAAAGGCAACCGCTGCGGGTGCTAGGCTTAGCAGCAACCAGTAAAAACCACATTTTATTGTTGTTATTTTTATCATTTGTTTTATTACTACTAATTAACAAATGATAATTTAAATCATGCCACTTACAGAGTCAAAGAGATTGCGAGCAAAGGGGCATTTTTTGCGATTTATTTACTTTTGCGCTACTTAATAACTCATACCTTGGCCTATCTTTAGAAAAAGTAGCTATGGCATAGCTTTTCATTTCTTCTAGGCTGAGGGCGTGCAGTGCCTCTAGCAGGCGTTTTTGCATATGAAAGTCATGATCTTTATTGCCTATTGCAAGCCAAAAGCGCTGTGAGCGTAACCGTAAGTTTTTATCTTTTTCAGCAATATGAGTTGTCAAACCTTGTTTATGCTGCTGCCATGTTGTTTCATCCAGGGAGTCTAGGTTAGCAATAAACTGGCTTACAAAATGATTATGCCTGTGCAGTAGAGTCTGAGCTTCAAATTTTGGTGATTGAATATAAAAAGCAATACCGGCGCGGGTGTTAAATGGGGCATAGCCAGAGCCAACTAAGTAACCTAGCTGTTGTGTGGTTCTCAGCTCGTTAAAATAGTCTTGGTTAATTATATGATTAAGTGCCATTAATTTAACTTTTTCATCCACTTCTGCAGTTTGTGCTTGGTAGTAAATGACCATGGCGTTATCACTGCATGACAGTTCAAGTTCGCAGCGAGTCACTTGGTCTATCTCGTACAGCGGGCGTGTTAAATCCTCAATAGCCGTGGCGTTTTTTAAATGCTCTGCCACTTTTTTATGAAATACCTTCGCGTCTGTTTGTTGCCAATTACCGTGTAAAAACGACTCAACATGTAAGGCTTTAAAAAAGTCGGCTCTAAATTCGTTAAATTGCTGAAAACATGTATTTTTAAGTGCAGTGGCTAACTCATCGGGTTGTGGGTTCCATGGCATTATTTTGGCACCTAACACGCTAAATAATTCACTCACGGGTTTATTTTGGTTGCTGTTACGCCAGTGCCTTACCAGTTGCTTTTTGTATTCGGCAAAGCGGCGTGCGCAAATATCAACATTAAACAGCGCATCAAGTAATTGCTCCACCAACTCTAGCTGACTAGTCGATAGCCCAGCAGTGTGCAACGTAAGCCCGCCTTGATGAGAGGTTAAATGATAACTTAAACCTGCCAATTCTGCGGGGTAAAATTGCTCGCCAACACTGTCCATAAATAAGTCACTAAAAAGGCGCGTTAATGCCATGTGCTTTACATCTTTTACTGCAAAGTGCGACTCCATTGCTAAATAAAAATGACCTTTGGCCACTCTAAAGGTGTTGTCTTGTTTAAACCAAAAGTCAAACCCAGGCTCTTTAACTAACAGTAAAGGCTTGGTTTGAGGTTTTTCGACTTCGTATAACACCACTTCTTTTGTTAAATAGGGGTTTGCTGTGGGCAGCAACATAGTGCTCAGCGGTTTATTTATGTGCGCAAGCGATTCCAGCCAATGCGGCGAAATTGGCTCAACTTTGTAAGGGGTGTTGTACCACGCGGTGGTGTGCTCTGCCTCTACGCCTGGATGTATAAGTACTAAGCGCATATTATGCGGGGTAAGCCATTGCATCGCCATTTCGTGAGTGGCTTTATTAAAGCCCTCCATTAAGTAATCGCCTTGCACATAGTTAGCTTCGTCGTAGTGCTGCATATTAATGCTTAGGTTACTTACCCAATCAATTAAGCGCGATTTTTCTTGGTTATCAAACGCAATTTGTAACAGGTTTTTTTTATCTTGATACAGGCGCGGTAGTTTGTCGGTGTTATCGTTGATTAGGCAAATATACTCAAACACAATTTCTATTATGTCTTCAAAGTATTCAATGCCTTCATCGGTAAGCGCCATGCTAATGTTAAAATCTTTAAAGTTACTGCCATTTATACCGCCGCCGGCAGAAAGTGCGTTAATCCACCCTTGCTCTTTTAAAATAGAGTACAACGAGCCTGCGCCTTCGTAGCCTAGTAAGTGGGCTATAAAGCTGACGGTTTTGTGGCGATAAAAGTCATCGATATTTGGCATAGCAAAACTAATAATGAGTTTTTGCATGTGCTTGTGTGGTTCAATGTGCAGTACTTTGCCAATATCTTGCGCGCGATATAATGGCTCCTCAATAGGGGCTTTAAGCGCACCTTTATGGCCATTAATGCCACTAAAATAACGATGTGTCCACTGCGCGAGTGTATCAAGCGGTTCGTTGGCACAAATTACCAGTGTCATCCACTGCGCTTGATAGTGCTTATTAAAAAAATCTCTTAACTCGTCACTAATGCAGCGCTCTCTATCGGCGAGAGTATGTAAATTACCCACCGAAAATTTAGCAAAGGGGTGGGCTGGATTTACGGTTTCTTTATGAGCCTGATAAATACGACGCCCATCATCTTTTATTTTTAATTTAAACTCAGCCTCTATGGCATTACGTTCTTTTTCGGTTTCAGCTGGGTTTAATAATGGGGCAATAAAAAAACGGCTAAATTGCGCAAGGGCTTTTTCAATGGCTTGGTTATTAATATCAAAGTAATAGCACGTGTGCTCAGTGCCGGTCCAGGCGTTGGTGTTCCCGCCCGATTGAGACACAAAATTATTAAAGCTTCCAGAATCAGGGTATTGGTCGGTACCTAAAAAAAGCATATGCTCTAAAAAGTGTGCAAGGCCTTGCCTGTCAAGGGGATCATCAAAATGGCCAGCGTTAACCGCCATAGAAGCAGCGGCTTTAGTTGAATCTTTATCTTGCACTAATAATACTTTTAGCCCATTGTCGAGTGTAATGGCGCGGTATGCTCTGTTATCATTGCGGCTGATATTCAAATGATGCTCCTGAAACTAGACGTTTACTTGTTAACAACAGATGATAGCTTCAGGACAGCGAAAAAATAGCGAAAAGATTTACCTGAATATCATGAGAGAATTATTCTTTGGAATAATAGTTAATATAGCGGACAAATGGGCAAACTGGCTACTGTTTTATATTCATTAATCGGTTGATTTTTTATGAAAACAATCTTAATTATGCGCCACGGCGAAGCGACACCGATGCAAGCTAACGACGCAGCAAGAAACCTAACTCCGAAAGGCCATGCAGAAGCAGAAAAAATGGGCTTATGGCTACACAAACACTTTTCTGTTGATGCGTTATTGGTAAGTCCTTACTCGCGCGCGCAGCAAACGGCTAAAGAAGTTGAAAAAAACAATGTATTTAAATTTAGTGAAACCTGTAGCGACATAATCCCCGAGGGAAAGCCACAAATAGCAGCTGATTATTTAGAAACACTTATTGCCATGCATCCTCAGTGTAATACCTGGTTAGTGGTCGCCCATATGCCTATTGTGAGCTATATAGTTGATCAGCTCAGCCCGGGTAATATGCCTATTTTTAACACCGCAGCAGTTGCTGTAATTCAGTATGACGAAACATCACAGCGCAGTGAATATGTAAATATTAACGCGCCTGCCAACATATAGAGAAAAGAGATAACAATGAGTATAGAACGCCTTGAAACGGGTGCGCGCATGAGCCGTATAGTTAAACATAATGGTACCGTTTATTTATGCGGACAAGTATGCAGCGATGCAGAGCAAAACATTACAGAGCAAACGCAAACTATGCTCGACAAAGTAGAGGCCTTACTTGAGCAGGCGGGGAGTTCTAAAAAGCATATGCTAAGCGCAACTATTTACGTTAAGAGCATGGAATATTTTGCCGATATGAATGCTGTATGGGATGCATGGGTGCCAGAAGGTTATGCACCAGCACGCGCCTGTGTTGAAGCTAAAATGGCGCGCGATGCGCTATTAGTAGAAATTTCGGTAGTGGCGGCACTTAAATAAGCGATTTTATAAAAGCACTGCAAGCCAAAACGAAAAGCTTACAACACTAAGCACCGTTGAAAGCACCACTGCACCGGCGAGCGTAACTTGATGCGTATTTAATTGGCTTGCAATTAAATACGCATTAACGCCAACAGGCGAGGCGCTTAGCAATACCAGTACGTTACGAATTTGCGTATCTAGTACAAACACCCACGTAGCTGCTACACACACAGCAGCAGGCAAAATCAGTATTTTTAATAGTGAAGAAATAAGGGCCGGCTGCCAATTTGCTGCCACCTTATAAAACACCAAATTAGCGCCTAACACAAATAAAGCACATGCAATAGCAGGGCTGGCGATTAGCTCTAAGGCATTGGCTAAATTCGCAAATAATGTAATTCCCGACACATTTAAAAGTAATCCACAGCCAATACTTAACACTATAGGGTTAAGGACCATGTTTTTAGCAAATTTTGCCCACGAGAAGTCAGCTGTGTTTCCTTTCGCGCCTATTAAATAAGTTAACGCAAAAAGCAGCGTGCTATGAAATGTGATGATCATAAAGGCGATAGCAATCATGTCTTTGCCAAGTGAAGCAATAACAATGGGTATACCCACTAACACCATATTTGAATAACTACCGGCAAGACCAAACACACTATGCTGTTGATAATTTCCAGCATTGGCTTGTTTAGTTAAATAGTACCTATCAATAAGTAAGCCCAAAGCAAATACCGCTAATACAGGAATATAAAAGCTTAAAAATGCTTCTAGGCTAATACTTTGATGCAAATTTATTTGCGACATATTGAGCATTAAAAAGGCGGGTAAGCTCACATAAAAAGTAAATTTACTTAAGCCGGCAATATGCTGCTGATTAAAAAACTTAAAATAACAACAGGTGTAGCCCAGGGCGACAATAAAAATTAAGGGAAAAATAATCGAAAAAATTTGCACGTATTCTTCCTTTAATTAGCGTCTAAACTCATCGCTTTGTGGTAAATCAATTAAAATCAGCACGGCACCGCGCCCGCCATATTCTAGCGGTGCTTGGTGCATGGCAATTACATCGGGGTGCTGTACCAAATACTGCGGTACTTTGTGTTTTAAAACACGCTCGCCAATGCCATGAACTATGCACGCGCAGTAATAATGCTGTTTTTTGCACTCGTGAATAAGTCCCGCAAGTTCATCTTTTGCACGTTCTTTATTAAGCCCGTGCAGGTCGAGTGTTAAATCGGGCGCAAAGTCGCCGCGTCGCAACTGTTTTGCTAAAAAAGAGTCGTGGCCATTTTGCACGTAATTAATGGTGCTATTTGTGTCTATATCGGGAATATATTCGTCAGAGAAGAAAAATTCAGACTCAACCTGTTTTTTTTGCTGGGCAAATTGCTTCGCTTGTGACACCTTAGGTTTTGTATCAAACCTATGGGTATCTTGTTTAAACACCTTAGCGCCTGTAATTGTTTGGCGAAAAAGGTCAATGTCGTCATTGCTTAGGGACGATTGTGATGAGATGTCTTTTTTCATAAATTTTACCTAAACAAAAAAACGTAAAAACGCAGCGCAAAAGGCGGTACAATATAAAGGTGAGGGGCAATTGTAATTTGCTCAGCACAGTTAGGCAATGCAATCGTCGCAAAGACTCAAAACAGTCAGTTAGCTAAAACAGGTAAAAAATATGAGTGATTTACAAATAGAAGAAGCAACACTTGATGAAGCTGTTGCAGAACTGTCAACGTTACATGACTGGTTACGCTGGACTACAAGCCAATTTGCAAGTAGTGGAATATTTTTTGGACATGGCACAGATAACGCGTGGGATGAAGCTGTTAGCTTATTACTGCCTGCACTAAGTTTACCTATTGATGCCCCCAAAGAGTTAATGCATGCGCGGTTAACAAGCACAGAAAAAAACCGCCTAGCAGGGTTAATCGCAGAGCGTATAAACGACTGCACTCCGGTTCCTTATTTAACAAACATTGCTTGGTTTGCGGGCATGCCATTTTATGTTGATGAGCGTGTGCTTATTCCGCGCTCGCCGTTTGCTGAACTTATTGCTAATAAGTTTTCACCGTGGCTTGAACAGCCGCAAAGCGTTAACCGTATTTTAGATTTATGCACAGGCTCTGCTTGTATTGCTATTGCGCTTGCTCAGGCGTTTGAAACGGCGCACGTAGATGCGGTTGATATTTCGTATGAAGCGCTTGAAGTAGCAGATATAAACATAAACGACTATATGCTAAGTGACCGCGTACTGCCTATTCAGTCAGATGTATTTAGTGGTGTACCAGGGCAAAAATATGACCTAATAGTAGCCAACCCACCGTATGTTGATGCTGAGGACATGGCTGATTTACCACGAGAATTTCATCATGAGCCTGAGCTTGGTTTAGCATCTGGGCATGATGGCTTAGACGTTACCCGTACTATTTTAGAGCATGCTAGCAATCATCTAACTGATAACGGTTTGTTATTTGTAGAAGTTGGTAACTCTATGGTACATATGGATGCTTTGTATCCGGGCGCACCATTTGAGTGGGTTGAGTTTGAGCAAGGCGGCTTAGGTGTATTTGTAATAAGCAAAGCGCAGCTTGATACGTATTTTGCAAAATAAATTTTAGGCCGAGCGTATGCTCGGCAACTTTTGTAGTCATTAGGAATGAGGAAAGTTAATGGCAGGTAATAGCATAGGGCAGTTGTTTAAAGTGTCCACCTTTGGTGAGAGCCACGGCGTTGCCCTAGGCGGTGTTGTAGATGGTACTCCCGCAGGCCTTGAGATCACAGAGGCTGACTTACAAATTGATTTAGACCGTCGTAAACCTGGGCAAAGCCGCTATACAACGCAGCGCCGAGAAGACGATCAGATAAAAATTCTTTCAGGCGTTTTTGAAGGTAAAACCACAGGCACAAGCATTGGCTTACTTATCGAAAATACCGATCAGCGCTCAAAAGACTACGGTAAAATTAAAGATGTGTTTCGCCCAGGTCATGGCGATTACACTTACTGGCACAAATACGGCCTGCGCGATTATCGCGGCGGTGGTCGCTCTTCTGCGCGTGAAACCGCAATTCGTGTAGCGGCAGGCGCAATTGCTAAAAAATACTTAAAGCAGTTTCATGGTATTGAAGTAAAAGCATGTTTAAGCCAACTTGGGCCAATAAAAGCCGAAAGTTACGACTGGGATGAAGTTGAAAACAACCTATTCTTTTTCCCTGATGCAAGTAAGCTAGAAGCGCTTGATGAGTACATGCGAGACCTTAAAAAGCAAGGTGACTCAGTGGGCGCTAAAGTAAAAGTAGTGGCTAGCAACGTACCGGTAGGATTAGGTGAGCCTGTATTTGATAGGCTAGATGCTGAGATTGCGCATTCACTAATGAGTATTAATGCCGTTAAAGGTGTAGAAATTGGCGATGGCTTTGATGTGGTAGAGCAAAAAGGCTCAGAGCATCGTGATGAATTAGCCCCAGAAGGCTTTACCTCAAACCACGCGGGTGGCGTACTTGCTGGTATTTCTACAGGGCAAGATATCATCGCTTCAATTGCTCTTAAGCCTACATCAAGTATCACTATTCCAGGTAAAAGCATTAATACTGAAAACGAAGCAGTAGAGATGATCACCAAAGGGCGCCACGATCCGTGCGTTGGTATTCGTGCGATTCCTATTGCTGAGGCAATGATGGCCATTACCTTAATGGACCATTTACTGCGCCAGCGCGGGCAAAACCCACATGTTAACCACGAACATGGACCAATTAACGGCTCTGTTTAACCGTTAATATTTTAAAAAAGCGCGGAGTACCGCGTTTTTTTGTGCCTGTAATTTGCTTTTAAGCCTTTCAGGGGTTGTTCAAGTTTGCGCTATATACTGTTTTAAGGAGGAGAGTAACCATGAACGATAATAAGCACGATAACACACACCTTGAAACCCAAGCTGCTATAGCAAGGCTAGAGCGCTTTAGTAAGCTTACAGACAGCAGCATTGGTATCCCTTTTACTAAATTTAATATTGGCCTAGAGGCTGTGATTGGTTTAATACCCGTTATAGGTGATGCCGCAGGGCTTATTTTATCAAGCTATGTACTGGTAGAGGCGCAGCGTTTAGGCGTAAGTAAACGCATAAAAACGAAGATGATCATTAATATGCTGATTGATTTTGTAGGCGGCTTAGTTCCATTTTTTGGCGATATATTTGATGCTTTTTTTAAAGCCAACACCCGCAATACCCGTTTATTAAAAAAACATTTAAATGCGCAGTTAGCTAATTGATAGTAATACTGTTTATTTTAGAGGCTTTAAATTTAGCATTAAGAATAAAAAACAAAGTGTTGTTGGTTGTTTAATCACCTAGTAAGGTAGGGAAGCCTATTCACTTTGGTATATACAAAATGCAATTATTTATCGGTAATAAAAACTATTCTAGCTGGTCATTACGCGCATGGTATTTAATGAGTAAATTTGATGTTCCGTTTGACGAAACCCAGCTTGTGCTCGACACCAGTGACTTTTACGACGAACTAAAACAACACTTCCACGTTCAAAAAGTGCCGGCGTTAATTGATGGTGATTTGCAAGTGTGGGACTCGCTCGCAATTTGTGAATATATTAACGATGCCTATTTATCGGGAGCAGGGTGGCCTAAATATATTACTCAGCGAGCTACAGCGCGCGCATTAAGCGCTGAAATGCATACCGGCTTTATGGCACTGAGAAACGAAATGCCGATGAATATAAGAGCCACACGTAAAGTAACGCTATCAAGTGCTGCACTAAAAGATATTCAACGTATTGATGAGATATTTTCCCAGCAGCAAGATGTGTTTCCTAATGAATGGTTTTTTGGCGACTTTAGTATAGCCGATGCGATGTACGCCCCCATTGTACTTCGTTTTAAAACGTATCAGATTACCTTATCCCCAGCGGCGCAGCAGTATTGTGATTTTGTGATGCGTTGCCCTGTTTTGCAAAAGTGGATAGCCCAAGCACTTACAGAAACCGATATAGTGCAGTGCGATGAGGCGGGAGTAGAGGTATAACTCGCTCATCACTTTTACTTTAAAGGTAAAAGCCCGTACAATTCGTCTCGTTTTTAGTGCGCTAATTTTGCGCTGTAACCGAGACGAATTAATCAGTTTTTATGCATTACATAGCCGATCTTATATCTATTTTCGATAGTGTTTTTTATCAAAGCCATAACACTCGCTTAGTAAAAGGCGATGATGAGCCTGTTTATCTACCTGCCAATAATACCCATGGTTTTAATCAAATTGTATTTGCCCACGGCTTTTACGCCAGTGCCCTACATGAAATAGCGCATTGGTTAGTGGCTGGCAATAAACGCAGAGAGCTTGAAGATTATGGGTATTGGTACTGCCCAGATGGGCGAGATAAACACCAGCAAGCTGAATTTGAAAACGTAGAAATAAAACCACAAGCCATAGAGTGGCTGCTCAGCACCGCTGCTGGCTTTGATTTTAATGTGTCGGTAGATAACTTGAACGGCGAGCAAACTTGCCGGTTTGATTTTCAGGCGCGAGTACACCAGCAAGTATTAATGTTATTAGAGCAGGGAGTTAACGCACGTACTTATGCATTATTAAAAGCGTTAAGTGATTTTTATAAAACACCGTGGCCGTTAACCGCTCAACAATTTAATTGGCAACACCCTCAGGAGTTACAAAATGCAGTTTAAGTTAGGCTTAATTATTAACCCTGTTGCAGGACTTGGTGGCAGCGTTGCTTTAAAAGGCAGTGATGGCGAAAACACTGCTGCAAAGGCAATTGAGCTGGGGGCGCAAGCCAAAGCTAACAGCCGCACACAGGCAGCCCTGGAAGTACTTGTACCCTATAAAGAGCAGTTAACAATTTATACTGTAAATGGCGATATGGGCGAAAAAGCAGCACGCGCACTAGGCTTTACTGTTGAGGTAATTTATACCGCCAATACCGTAACAAGCGCCGATGATACTGAGGCTAGCGCAAAGCTACTTAAAAATTTAGGCGTAGATTTAGTCCTGTTTGCTGGTGGCGATGGTACTGCGCGCAATATTTGTCATGCCATAGAAGATACCGTACCAGTGCTGGGTATACCTGCTGGCTGTAAAATTCACTCTGGCGTATATGCAATTACACCTAAAGCAGCAGGGCGCGTAGTAGAAATGCTAGTAAAAGGCGAGCTAGTTACACTTGCAGATGCCGATGTAATGGATATTGATGAAGAGGCGTTTAGGCAAGGCACCGTAAAAGCTAAGCGCTACGGTGAAATGCAAATACCAAGCGAAGTACGTTATGTACAAGCGGTTAAAAATGGTGGTAAAGAAACAGACGAATTAGTACTTGCCGACATTGCAGCGCATGTGGTGAGCGAAATGGATGAAGACACTTATTACATTATGGGTAGTGGCTCAACTGTTGAAGCAATAATGCAAGAAATGGGGCTGGATAATACTTTATTAGGTGTAGATTTAATTAAAGATCAAACCCTAGTTGCTCAAGACTTAACTGCTAAACAGCTACTTGAGTACACGCACGGGCAAGCTACTCAATTAGTTATTACATTAATAGGCGGGCAAGGCCATATTTTTGGTCGAGGGAATCAGCAGCTAAGCCCTGAGCTTATTCGCACCATTGGCAAAGAAAACATTATTGTGGTGGCAACTAAAACCAAATTACACGCGTTGAACGGGCGTCCACTTATTTGTGACACCGGCGACAGCGCTTTAGATGATGAATTAACAGGTTACATTAAAGTAACCACCGGCTATAACGACCATATTATGTATGCTGTCGGTTATGAAAACCAGGAGAAGTAACACAATGAGTTTAGTGAATTATATTGATGCTGCGCAGCAATACTTTGATGATTTAGTAATTAAAGCAACAGATGATGAGCTGTTCGCTGGTGGTTACTTGCGCGGACATTACGACCTTGCAGTAGGCTATGCAGAAGTAGAAGAGCTGACAATTTCTATTGATGAGCTCAACGAAACCGTGGAGCAAAGCTTAGTTAAAGCATACCGCAATGGCGAGCTAAACGAAGAAGATAAAACCTTGGTTGTTAGGCTTTGGGAAGAAGTGAAAGCCCTCGCTTAATCGTTGTTTAGTTCACAATTATAAAAACGCGGCGACGATAATGAAGCCGCGTTTTTTTATGCTCTATTTGTGCCCATAATAGATTTATTGGTTAATTTACTGTTACACATTAATAGTATATTGTTACTTAAACCTATTTTGGGAGCTTTAAATGAACAATAATAATCAAGCTGCGGTACCTACAGGGTTAATCGCGCGTTTTTTAAACTTTGTGGAGCGAGTTGGTAACAAACTTCCCGATCCGGCGATTATTTTCTTATTCGCTATGTTACTTATTTGGTTGTGCTCGTGGTTACTGTCGGGGGTGAGCTTTGACGCGTTAGACCCACGGACAGGCCAAGCCATTGTTGTAAATAACCTATTAGAGGGCGACTCACTTGCCTCGTTTTTATCTTCCATGGTAAAAACCTTTACAGGCTTTGCACCGCTAGGGGTGGTATTGGTTGCCATGTTAGGTGTGGGAGTGGCTGAGCACTCGGGTTATATCAATACAGGCCTTAAGCTAATGCTTAAAGTTACCCCAAGGCAACTGCTGACCCCTTCAGTCATTTTAGTAGCTATTGTAAGCCATACAGCAACCGATGCTGGCTACGTATTAGTGATCCCATTAGCGGGTGTTATTTTCTTTGCCGCAGGGCGACACCCATTAGCGGGTATTGCAGCCGCATTTGCTGGTGTGAGTGGTGGATTTGGCGCTAACTTTATCCCATCAGGAATAGACCCATTACTGCAAAGCTTTACCCAAAGTGCAGCGCAAATTATTAACCCCGATATGTCGATTAACCCCCTTAATAACTGGGCGTTCACTTCTGCTTCGAGTTTATTTATTGTGTTATTAGGCTGGTATATCACTGACAAAATAATAGAGCCTCGGTTAAAAAACACAGCACTTAATGAAGACACCCAAAACTTACCCGCGTTTGATGAAGCTAAAAGTGATGAAAAACGCGCTTTTTTTATAGCCAGTAGCGTAATGATTGCAGGACTTGCTTTACTTGCATTCGTATCCGCTCCTGCCGATTCAGCAATGCGCAGTGCCGATGGCTCACTAACTAATTTTAGATCGCCCCTGATGCAATCTATCGTGCCTTTAATCTTTTTATTATTTTGGATACCCGGTGCCGTGTATGGTTTTACCGTTGGTACCTTTAAAACCTCAAAAGATATGATAGATGCGATGAGTACCGCGATGAGTGGCATGGCCTATTACATTGTAATGGCGTTCTTTTGTGCGTTGTTTATTGCTGCGTTTTCTAAGTCTAACTTAGGGGCATTAATGGCCATTGAAGGGGCGCAGCTTTTAAAAGCAATGGAGTTACCCAGCGCCGTAACGGTTGTGGGTATTATATTTTTAACCGGCTTTGTAAACTTGTTCGTTGGCTCAAGCTCAGCAAAATGGGCATTACTGGGACCTATTTTTGTACCAATGTTAATGCAGCTAGGTATATCACCCGATTTAACCCAAGCGGCTTACAGAATCGGAGACTCTAGCTCAAACATTATTACCCCACTTATGCCGTATTTCCCATTGGTTGTGGTGTACTGCCAAAAGTACGTAAAAGATACCGGTATAGGCACGCTTATCGCGCTTATGATCCCTTACTCAATCGCGTTTATGATTGGCTGGAGTATTTTCTTGCTAGGGTATTGGGCACTCGGTATTCCGTTAGGGTTAGATGCGAGTTACGTTTATCCGGCGTTACCTTAACTTAAACCTTAATTTATGAACCTCACTCACTGGAGTGAGGTTTTTATATAAAAATGCAGCAATGTAAAAAGTAGTGTTAATTACCTTTCTAATTCTCTCACTATATAGCCAAATAAACTCGCCTCACCAACAATATACACATAATCGTTTTTGTTATTCATTATTGTAGACTTATCGTCGTACCATCTAAAGTCGTGCGTTTTGTTAGTTGTAGGGTCTTTAAAGTATAAACGAGTACAACTATCTTCATAATCAGACCCACATTCTTGTACATCAGTGAGGATATATTCCTTATACCAATAATCGCCTTGCGTGTAGTAAGCCCATAACTCAATGGGGGCTGAGAGTAAAAAATAGAGAGTTGCATAGATTAACAAAGGGAGTAATGGGTAGATGAAGATTAATGATAACTTCATTTTTGTATCTGAAAAGCTATCTTTAAGGTGCTCTCTATAGTCACTGCAACGTCTATATTTTTTGATTACAAGTACATGGAGATAGATAAATGATGCCCCGCAAAAAATAGGCAGCGCTATATAAAAAATAGCCTCATAAATTTTATTTTCGATAAATGGCGGATCGGTAAAACCCATTAACATAAGCATGGCAATGCTCAGTATTGGAAAGCTTATTATTGCTGCAAAGAGCAAGTTGTCATAATATTTTTTCAATTTTAATTCATCCGTGAATTATAGTTTTTTCTTAGTTTACAGAATTTTTATTTTTTACAAAAGCAGTGGCTTTAAAACAAAAAAACCTTGGCACTTTCGTGGCAAGGTTTTTAATAACGTAAGCTATAAAGCTTAGTTAGATGTGAAGCTCACAGGGCGACGTTCTTTACGAGGACCGCCACGCTTATCACCGCGTTGGTTGTCTTTGTTAAAGCTACGCTTTTTATCACCACTTGGGCGCTCAGCGCGTTCACCACGTGGCTCAGCTGGGCCTTGATCTTGTGTTAGTGTCATACCCATTGGGCGTTTACAAATAAACACTTTTTGGAAATGATCAAGTACATCTTTAGGCATGTTTTGCGGTAATTGAACCGTACTGTGACTGTCGTGTAGACGAATGTCACCAATAAACTTGCTTGAGATATCAGCTTCGTTAGCAATCGCGCCAACAATGTTTTTAACCTGTACACCGTGCTCACGACCCACTTCGATACGGTAAGTATCCATAGGGCCTGCATCGCGGCTGTTACGCTCGCGAGGTTTACGCTCAGGGCGGTCACCACGTTCGTTACGACGACGGTCATTACGATCGCCACGCTCGTTACGTGTATTACGCTCGTTGCGAGGTTGAATCTTAACTTCTTCAACTTTAATTGGCGACTGTTGCTGTGCTAAACACAGTAATGCACCCGCTAGGTCTTCTAAAGATAAGTCTAGTTTTTGTGCCATGCTAGCAGCAACTTCATTGAAGAACGTAATGTCTTTGTTTTCAAGAGCAAGCGTAAGCTTTTCTTTTAACGCATTAATACGTTTTTCTTCAACTACTTTAGCTGTAGGTAGCTCAACCTGTGCAATTTCAGACTTAGTATGGCGAATAATATTTTTAAGTAAATAACGTTCGTTATGCTTAACAAATAAAATTGCTTTACCAGTACGACCAGCACGACCTGTACGGCCGATACGGTGAACGTAGGCTTCTGAGTCTTGTGGAATATCGTAGTTGATAACTAAGCTTAAACGGTCTACATCAAGACCACGTGCTGCTACGTCTGTTGCTATAACAACGTTTAGCATACCGCTTTTTAAGCGATCTACCGTGCGTTCACGTGCTTGCTGGTTCATGTCACCATTAAGTGGCGCAGCAGAGAAACCTTCGCGCTCTAGTAACTCAGCAAGTTGCACAGTGTCGTTACGTGTACGTACGAAAACAATAGCACCTTCGTATTGCTCTGCTTCTAAGAAACGAACAATGGCTTTGTTTTTATGTACGTGTGCATTCCAAAACACTTGCTCAACAGATGATACAGTTGAGTTACGCGCAGATATATGAACCTGTTCAGGGTTATTCATATATTTGCTGCTGATGTTTTGAATTTGCTTAGGCATGGTCGCAGAGAAAAGACATGTTTGCTTTTCGCGCGGTGTTTTTTCCATGATGTTTTCAACATCATCGATAAAGCCCATACGTAACATTTCATCGGCTTCATCAAGTACAAGTGCTTGTAAAGCATCAAACTTGATAGTGCCACGGTTTATGTGATCGATTAATCGACCCGGAGTAGCAACAATAATTTGTGCGCCACGACGAAGTGCGCTTAATTGAATGCTGTAGCTTTGGCCACCGTACAGTGCTAATACTTCAACACCACGAGTACCTTTTGCATATTGTTCAAATGCCTCAGCAACTTGGATCGCAAGCTCACGTGTTGGTGTGAGTACAAGGATCTGTGGCTGTTTCACAGACGGGTCAATATTGTTTAGTAACGGCAGTGCAAATGCTGCAGTTTTACCTGTACCCGTTTGTGCTAGTCCCAGTACGTCCTTTCTTTCTAGCAATAACGGTATACATTGAGCTTGGATTTCAGATGGTGTCTTGTAACCCAACTCTTCAACTGCCTTTAAAATTGCAGGAGAAAGATTTAGAGATTCAAACGTGACTGGTTCTGACATTAATACGCCTCAACGAATTTAAAGAGGCGCGCATTGTATAGGAAATACGAGGCAATTGCTTGTATAAATTACAACTAATTTGTATGTGGTTGATGTTGGTCGAAATTTAACCAGGTTAAATATTTGATTTTTTAAGCTGGTTAACAAGCTATATACAAAGCGTTATTTATATAGGCCTAGATTTTCTTTTGCGTAAGCTTCAAATTCAGTAAATCCACCAATGTGAGTTTGATCTACAAAAATTTGTGGCACAGTTGGGCATGGTTTTCCTGCAGACTTTTCTAAATCCGCTTTGCTAATGCCTTCTTTGATAATATCGATGTAACGAAACTTAAAATCATCACGCTCATTTGATAGTTGCTCGGCAACATCTTTAGCACGTACACAAAATGGGCAGCCTTCGCGGCCAAAAATTACTGTAAGCATAATACTCTCCTCAATTTAGTTGGGTTCATATTAAACGATTAATTAATAATTTAAAGCGCAAAAAATCGATTGGTTAATTCTGTTTTACTGTTAACTCGCTTAATTACTCATTTGCCATGCATTTTGAATTGCAATTTGCAAAAGCGCATTTATGCAAAGGTTGTGTAATTTTTAAATCTAATGAATTCATCGTATTAGTAAAGACGCTGCAAGTGGCATGTAAATTGATATTTAACTACAGAGCCATTCTTATTAGGAACGATGATGAGTAATAACAGCCATGTTTTAGAAATTATTCAAGGGGTAATTGCCCGCTTTTGCAAAGCAGATAACACAAATGTGGCAATTACACTCATCAACAAATTACAGTGTAATTATATTTGTTTACAGGTGTCTCCTGAGCAAATGATTATCCAGTGTGAAGCGTTTATTTTACCTTCGCTAAAAGCCGCTAAAAGCCATTTTGTGCTAACAGTAGAGGCCAATTTACAGGGTATTAATTTAAATTACTGGGTAGATTCGAATCCTGAAATGCACACCATTGATATACACGGTTTACCTGCAACTCGTGAGCCAATTTCATCGGTAGATACAAACAAAGAGTTTATTAGCGCAGCCAATAGTAAAGACGACTTAGAGCAAAGCATTCATTACCTAGTTAATTTAAGTGCGCAAAACTATGGTTTAAAAGTCGCCGACAGCAACCACACCAACGCTTTAAAAATTGAAGATGCGCGTCACCTATCTGCAGAGCAACTTGCGAGTGATTTTTTAAATAATGGGGCGTCTCAGAGTATAAAAATTTGCGCATTTGATGCGCTCAGTGAGCTGCAAAGCCATCACGCTATTTCTCAACCTGTATTGGCGTGGCCGTTTTTTGATACTGACTTAGTAAATGCGGTTAATAATTTAAATACCCACAGCAAATTATCTGTATTGGTTGCTGATGACAGCTTGCCAAGCCAAGTGGCGACCAAAGTCATGCTTGAAATGCTTGGCTGCGCAGTAACCTGTGCAGAAAATGGCTCAAGTGCCTTACTTATTGCCCAGCAAGAACCTTTCGATTTACTGCTGTTAGATGAGCGTATGCCAGGTATGTTTGGCAGTGATGTGGCTCAGCAGCTCATTAAACAAAACACCCCAAACGACAACACGCCAAAAGTTATTTTAACGGGCATTACTGAGGAGCAGCAAATTGCTCAGTTGTTCGAAAAAGGGGTGACGCACTATCTTCAAAAACCGGTAACAAAAGCTGTATTATAAGAGTTTATTAAGCCTTGGCAAGCTGCCTAAAGGCCCGTTTAGGAGGACGTTATGAACGATTTATCAAAAACAGCTTTGCTGCTCATTGGTTTTCAAAATGATTACTTTTCGCCTGATGGCATTTTATACCAAGTGGTTGAAGAGTCATCAAGAGTAACCGGCGTGGTAAATAACACGTTAGCGCTGCTTGACAAATACATAGATAAATTTGCATTAGTGCTCAGTACGCCTATTCACTTTACACAAGATTATAGCGAGCTTAAAAACCCAATTGGTATTTTAAAAGTGATTGCCGAAGTAGGGGCTTTTAAAGCCGACTCTTATGGTGCTCAAGGCATTAAAGTGTTTGATAAATATGGCAAACGTATTATGCAAATACCCGGTAAACGCGGGTTAAATGCGTTTACTCATACAGAGCTTGCAAATGTGCTTAATAAAAATGGCATCAATAACATTGTTTTAGCAGGCACGGTGACCTCTATTTGTATTGACTCTACCGCGCGTTCTGCGGTAGAGCTTGGCTTTAATGTGACGGTACTTAATGACTGCACATCAAGCAGAACGCCGTTTGAGCAATCATTTTACTGTGAAGAGGTTTTTCCGCTTTATGCCAAGGTGTGCAGCCACACAGAACTAGTAAATGAATGAGGCGCATATGGAAGAAAAAGACGAGCTACAAGTACAAGTTCATTACGCGCTAATAGAGCAGCTTTCTGCAAACACCCGCAGGCAAACTAAGTTACTTGCCTTACTTGATGAATGTGTATTTGAATGTGATAAACATTTAGTGTTTAGCTACGTGAACGAAGCATGGCTTAATAAGTTGGGTTTTACGCCGGCCATGCTCATAGGTAAAAAAATCACATCACTGTTAGAGACCAAAGACTCGTTAAAGCTGTCAGCGTATATTGAGTCTATTTTTGAAGGCGTTTTTAGTGCCAGTATAGAGCTGCAAGTAAAAAATAATGACGGCCTTACTAACTGGTTTGAAATGCGCTTGGCTTGCGACGATAGCGGCGGGTTTATTGGTTCGTTGCATGACATTCAACGACATAAAGACTACCAATATTTACTCACCCAGCAACAAGAGTACGCTAAGCGACTTTCTTTAGTGGCAAGCCACACCAATAATTTAGTTATAATTACCGACCGATTTGGCAAAATAGAATGGGTTAATAAAAGCTTTGAAACGCTTACTAGTTATAAATGTGAAGAAGTCATCGGGCTTAGCCCCGGTAAACTGTTGCAAGGGCCTAAAACAAGCCTAGAGTCGCGCCAGTTAATGGCTAAAGCGATTAAAAATGCCGAGCCTTTTCAAATAGAAACCGTTAATTATGATAAAAATAAAAACGAATACTGGGTTGCTATTGATGCTACCCCTGTAAAAGATGATTACGGTAATGTTAAGCATTTTATAGCCATAGAAACCAACATTACCCAGCGTGTAAAAGCTGAACAAGCCATGGCTGAAATAGAATATAACTACCACTTTGTGGTCGATAACATCCCTGATATTGTATTGAGGTTAGATGCGCAGGGCGGGTTATTGTTTATGAACAAAGCATGGCAAGATTTTTTCCAAACAGACATAAATAAACACCTTGGCTTACCCATTGCTAATTTTGTAATGGGTGAGGATGTGGAAAAGCTAAACACAGCTCTTACAGGCTACAGTAGTGGCAATCGAGAAGTTAAACGTTTGGATATTAGGTTAACCAACGCGCTTAATGAGCCAAATTGGGTTGAAATGACCCTCACACCCATTACCTCATTTAATGGCACACACTTAACGTCTATAGCGGCGACCGTGGTTGATATTCAAGAACGTGTGATAGCTGAACAAATACTCTTAGATGCTAAGCACCAGGCTGAATCGTTGGCTGAGTCTAAAAGTCGCTTTATGGCCAATATAAGCCATGAAATACGCACACCTTTAAATGCAGTGATTGGCTGTGCAGATATCTTACACGACACTGGGCTTACAACAGATCAAAAACGTTACACCCAAATGATTAAAACAAGTTCAGATGCATTATTGAGTATTTTAGATGACGTGCTGACCTACTCACGCTTTGAAGCGCAAGCAATCTCAATAGATAATCAGCCATTTAGCCTCGATATTTGCTTAGAAGAGGCTATTGATATTGTAAGTGAAAGCGCCGTGCAAAAAGGCCTCGAACTTATTTTTGATCTGCACCCTGATGTTCCTGCGCAGGTGGTGGGCGATCATGGTCGTATTAGACAAATTGCAATAAATTTACTCTCAAATGCCATTAAGTTTACTCAAAAGGGTTCACTTATAGTGACAGCACAGTGTGTTGAGTTTGAAAATAATAAATTTACGTTGCAGCTTAGCTTTAAAGATACAGGAATAGGCATTGCGCAAAACAAGCTCGAGAGTATGTTTAAGCCGTTTATACAATCGGATAACTCTATCACTCGGGAATATGGCGGCAGTGGCTTAGGTTTAGCCATATGTAAGCAAATATGTGATGCTGCAGGGGGCAGCATTACTGTTAACTCGCAGTTTGGTAAAGGGAGTGAGTTTATTGTGAATTACCCTTTATTAATAGATACAAGCGAGCAGGTGCAAAGAGAAGGCTTTTCAGCCAGAACTAAAAAGCCCTATGTGTGTGTGATTAGTAAAAACTTGCAATTAAACACGGCGATAGAGCATATGCTTACTCGCCATTCGATAGATTTTTCACGCCTTGAAAACATCGAAAAGCTAGACAGTATCAATACGTCCGACGCTATTGTTACCATTAATAAAGCCGATTTAGACGCAGCGCAACAATTTTTAAAAAGTTACAAGAGCCTAAATACACCGTGTTTATTACTCATAGACCTACTGGGTAAAAACCAAAAAACAGAGGCGCCGAGCTCTGGTATGTTGATGTTTAATGGGCCTTTTAAGCCTTCGCATTTACCCAGAGCGATTGCTGCGCTTGAGGAAGAGCTTTTTCATCTTGATATTATTTTTACTAATAAAAAAGAAACTACACTAAACACAACCACTATTAATGCTCAGCCATTCAAAGGTACGCACGTACTTGTGGTTGAAGACAATAAAAATAACCAAATTGTGATTCAGCAATTTTTAGAGCAGCAAGGGTGCTTAGTTAAAATAGCCAGTAATGGGCAAGAGGCGATTGAAAAAGTTAAAACGCAAACAATAGATTTAATATTTATGGATATTCAAATGCCAATTTTAGACGGTATTTCTGCCACTAAAAAAATCAGAGAGTTAGCTATTGTCACCCCTATTATAGCGTTAACAGCGAATGCGATTCATGGAGATAAAGAGCGTTTTATTAAAGCAGGAATGAATGACTATTTAGCTAAACCAATTATTAGCGAAAAACTCAATTTGCTCTTAAATCAATACTTACCAAAACTTAATGATGCTAAACACTCTAAGTTAGAGCGCATTAACGAAATTTGGTCGTTATTAAAGTAACAAGCAATGCAACCGTGCTTTTAGGTAAATAGTTATAGATGGCCTTAAGGTATTTGCGATTAAATTTTTAATTTGTTAAGTAAATAAACATAAATAGTGGGTTTAGCAAAAATTTAACCTCAAAAGGTTAAAGTTGACTGTTTTCTCAAAAAAGCGGTGGCGATTGAGTAATGCGTAGTCAATTACTTTTACTGCCTAAAAAGCCTTAATGTATTAAGCAAAACTGTAAATAATGCTTAAATACTAATCCTTTTTAATTGATTGGGTTGTGTAGGTTGGTTCTTAATGGTTATTTTTAAATTGGTTTGCATTTTGCAAATCAAAATGAAATTGAAATCTCATAATGCAAATATCCGCTCAGCTATTTTTTATTATCCCTATCAAGGTAATTCATTTACCCATTGATTTATAAGGACTTAAATTTTTCATCATCATTAAATTTATTTTGGCATGGCTTTCGCGATATAAACACCAAGTAGAGCGAAGTTATCATTGATATAAATTTGCTAAGTAGTTAAATAAATTTTAAGGGTGTCCATTATGCAAACTAATACTAAAGTTAAACAGCAACCAAAAAAATGTCTTTTGTTCTTACTCTAGAGTTGATGGTGCTGTCTATTATTGTTGTTGCAGCTGTTATTGTTGGTGCAACAGCACTGCGAGGCACCGTTACTATTGAACCTGTTAATAAAGGTAATACCGAGATGTTCACCAATAAATTTAGCAATAGTGATTTAGATAATGCCACTATTGAAAGCAACACATTAAACTACGCTCAAAACATAGATGAGCAATCTGCCCAATCAGGCACACAAGGTTTAAACAACTAAACAATACTTCTCCTTTAGTATTTATTTCGGCTGACTCTAAGCAATTAGGTCAGCCTTTTTATTTTTAAAGCCACTTTATACCCAAACCATCGCTTACTCCTGCTCCCACTTTAAATCAGCTTGCGTGTCAGTGTGATTTGCAAAATGCAAATATATATATCAATAATTTTAGACTAACAACCCGACTTTAACCAATTGAATTTTATATATTTATTTTTTGTTTTTGACGGCTCGTTTTGGTCTGTAATTTGCAATTTATGTAACAAGCTTACGGTGAGCCCTTATTTGTGGAGAAATTTATGAATGCTTTTAAAAGTTTAGAGCCTATCAATACGGTCAACATTGCACGCTGGCATGATCTTGAGCAAATTATGGCTCATGCAATGAAAAACCATTGTTTTAATATGGTGTACCAGCCGCTTGTATCTTTAACAAGTGGGCAATTAGTTGGCTTTGAATCATTAGTGCGCTGCGAATCTTCACGCTATGGTGTTGTTGGCCCAGATGAATTTATTCCGCATGTAGAACAGTCAGGTATGATTTTAGATTTAGGTGATTGGATTTTTAAGCAAACCCTAAGCGATTTAAGCCAAATGAGAAAAATAGGTATGAATGATATAACTATTTCATTGAATATTTCGCCGGTACAAATTATTGAAGGGGATGTGTTTTCTAAAGTAATGAGCTTACTTGACAAGTATCAAATAGACCCCGCAGCCATAAAAGTAGAATTAACAGAAACAGCATTAATAAAAAGTCCGCAGCGTATTGCTAAAACATTTGAGCATTTTCATAAAGAAGGGGTAAAAATTTGGCTAGACGATTTTGGAACGGGCTATGCATCTTTAGGCCTTTTAAGGCAGTTTAATATTGATGGGCTAAAAATAGATCGCAGCTTTATAAGTGGCATTACAACGAACAATGAAGACTTTACTCTGTGTAGTGCAATTATTGCTATGGCGCAAAGACTCGGGTTAGAAACCATTGCTGAGGGGATTGAACAGCGCGAGCAATTACAAATATTAGAGCAGCTAGGGTGTGATGTAGCACAAGGTTACTTACTCGGAAGACCATGTAGTTTAGCTAATAATACGGCGACATGGGTAAAAATGTACACTTAACTTAATGTTTAGATTTGCAAAATGCGAAAAACGACTTACTCTAAAAGTATAAAAGCTTTGTATCACAATAATAAATAAAGGCCTAATATGCCAATACCTGAAGAATATATTGATAACACCATCACTCAAGCTCATGTGCTAGCGCAATTAGAGCAAGATGTTGGCTCACTCACTTTAGTAAGGCTGGTAAACTTATTTATTAATGAATTAGAAGAAATGCGAGTTCGTCTTAAAAATGCAATTGATGAGCAAGGTGAAGATAATATTAAAGATATAATGCACGTACTTAAAAATTCTGCGGCGCTATATGGCGCATTAACTTTGGCAGCCCTTGCCAGTCAATTACATGATTACCCCCCGTCACCATTGATGAAAATATTCACGCTGCTCAGATCGTTCAACATAATCTAGAAAAAACCCACGCTGCATACCAAGTTATTGCTAATAATATTACTTAAAAGGCTCTGCCATGAACGATTCTCAAAAAAAATCACTGGTTTATATAGTAGAAGACAGCATTGCAAGCGGGGCTTTTTATGCGAGTCAATTAGAGCAAGCAGGGCACGAATGTAAACACTTTACCGATGGCTACTCTGCCTTGGTAGGTATAAAAGAGATGATGCCTGATGTCATTGTCCAAGATGTTTGTTTACCCGATATTAGTGGCTTAGAAGTGCTGCAGTTTGTTAAAAAGCAAGAAAAGCCCGCTAACGTAGTCATGATCACCTCAAATAGCTCTATTGATGTTGCAGTAGAGGCAATGCGTTTAGGTGGTTTTGATTTTTTAGAAAAACCGTTTTCAGGCCAGCGCTTAGTGAGCGCCGTAGATAGCGCGCTTTCGCAAAAAGCACCTCCTGCAGTTAAAATTCAAGAACAAAAAGCGCAAAACACTTCTGGGTTTATTGGTGAATCGTTAGCAATGCAAACGGTGTTTAGGCTTTTAGATAGTGCAGCGCGAAGCAAAGCATGTGTTTTTATTACAGGTGAGAGTGGCACAGGTAAAGAGGTGTGCGCGCAAACTTTGCACGACACTAGCCCACGAAGTGAAGGGCCATTTATTGCAATTAACTGTGCTGCTATTCCAGGAGAGTTATTTGAGTCAGAGTTTTTTGGCCATGTAAAAGGGGCCTTTAGCGGAGCGCTAAGTGACAGGAAGGGGCTGTAGAAGTTGCAAACGGTGGTACTTTATTTTTAGATGAGCTGTGTGAAATGGAGCTCAACCTACAGGCTAAGTTATTGCGTTTTTTACAAACGGGTGCGTTTAATCGGGTAGGTAGTAGCGAGGTTTTACACAGTAATGTAAGGCTAGTGTGTGCAACAAATAGAAGCCCTGTAGTTGAAGTTGCCGAAGGGCGTTTTAGAGAAGATTTATACTATAGGCTTAATGTTATTCCTGTAAAGTTACCTCCGCTACGCGAGCGAGCTGGCGATATAATGTTGCTTGCAAAGCAGATTTTAAAGCAAAAAAGTGAAAGTAACGCTAAGTTATTCCATCGCTTTTCAAAAGAAGTTGAAAACCTTTTTTGTAACTACGATTGGCCAGGTAATATCCGTGAGCTGCAAAATGTTATCGAAAATATCGTTGTTATCAACGAGGGTGACGTAGTTGAGTTAGATATGTTGCCAAGCTCATTTGGTGTTAATTCTGCTATTCCAATCAAAAATACCAGCTCGTCTCAATCTGCAGAGCAAATACAAACTAACTCGCTTATGGGCGTACACGACATAGAGCCCCTTTGGCAGGTTGAAAAAAGGGCAATAGAGTCGGCAATAGCTGTATGCGATGATAACATTCCACTTGCTGCGGCCTATTTAGGCGTAAGCGCCTCGACTATTTACAGAAAAATAAAAGGTTGGAGTTAGCTTTACGTTTCTTACTCACATCTTCTTGGTGTTTATTCTGTGCTAATGCTACTTAAAAAGAGCAAGGTCCCTGTTTTATCTAACATTTTATTATTCTGCTTACAGCTTATAATTCTCCTAATCACATTAAACAAGGCTACTTAATAAAAGCGAGTCGCCTGTCATTTCGTTCTCAGTTACATTTTCATGGTTGAAATAAACAAAGATACCCTAAGCTCTATTACTACACCCTAAGTTTAATAGTAAAAGGAGATCACAATGAGTAACGTTAATTTACAGCCAGCGAGTGTAATGCAGCCTTTAGTGGTAAGCGATTTAGATAACAATGACGTGAATTTAGTTGACCGCGTAAGCGACAAACCTTGGAAAATGATAGTGGTGTACAGAGGCCAGCATTGCCCTAAATGTACCGAGCAACTCAACGAGCTTGCAACAATGCATGACGATTTTGCCAGCGCAGGTGTAGAAGTCGTAGCAGTAAGTGGCGATAGCGAAGAGCAGCTTAAAAAGCATCTTGAAAAAATAGACGTAAATTTCCCTCTTTATTACAATTTAACCATTGAGCAAATGACTGATTTAGGCTTATACATTAGTGAACCGCGCAGTGATGCTGAAACAGATCACCCTTTTGCTGAGCCTTGTATTATTGTTTTAAACGAAGACAACCAAGTACAGATGCTTGATAAATCAAATAGTCCATTTGTTCGCCCAAGCCTTAAACAGCTGCTAGGCGGTATTAAATTTTCACGCGAAAACGACTACCCAATTCGCGGTACTTTTATTAAGTAACGTGTATTGAGTAATTTGATGAATATACGAAGAGGGCACATTTTTGTGCCCTTTTTTATTTTTTTCACTTTTTTTAATTTAATTACTTGAAAACTATTTTACTGCCCATAAATAGTTTAGTGAGGACGCCTGATGGGTCCCAAAAAAATACAGAAGTTATTGAAATTTATATTATTAATTTAATTATGTTGTACTTGTTCAAACGAAAAGTAACAACATTATATCGCTTAAATATGAGGATATTATTATGCGTACAGTAGACTTATCACCACTTTATCGTTCATTCATCGGCTTTGATCATTTAGCATCTTTAATGGATGCGGCAGCTCGTACAGACAAGCAGCCTAGCTTTCCTCCTTATAATATCGAAGCACTAGATAAAGACAAATACAGAATCACTATGGCCGTTGCTGGTTTTAGTGAAAATGAACTGACCATTGAGTCAGAGAACAACACTTTAAAAGTTGCAGGCACTAAACCAAACAAAGATGAAAATGAAGAGCGCAAGTTTATTCATCAAGGTATTGCTGAACGTAACTTTGAGCGTAAGTTTCAACTTGGGGATCATGTAAAAGTACTCGGTGCCGATTTAGCCAACGGTCTGCTTAGCATTGACCTGGAGCGCGAAATCCCAGAAGCACTTAAACCTCGTAAAATTGAAATTGGCGGTGGAAACCTAATCGAAGGTAAATAATCGCTAATAAACATTTTCCCTGATTGTAGCCGCCTCAACTGAGGCGGCTTTTTCGTTTTTATAACTCGTTTATATGCGTTAAATAATAATTTGCTTGGGCTAAGGTCTGCTGTTGAAGTTGGGGCGTTTGTTTATCCCAGTTTCTATAAACCATGCCAATGCGTGGGTTTTTTTCAAGTAATGCGCGGTGTTTATCCATAAATTGCCAATATAAGCTGTTGTAAGGACACGCCTTCTCACCTACTTTTTGCTTAACATCATAATGACAGTTTTTGCAGTAATCGCTCATTTTATTGATGTAATTACCACTGGCTGCATAAGGTTTAGTGGCAATAATGGCATCATCTGCAAATTGGCTCATGCCACGGGTGTTAGGCATTTCAACCCATTCAATGGCATCAATATAAACCCCTAAATACCACTGGTCGACTTTATTAGGGTCGATGCCTGTTAATAAGCAAAAATTACCAATGATCATTAATCTTTGAATATGATGAGCGTATGCGGTGTCTAAGCTCTGCGTTAATGCATGGCTTAAACAGTTCATTTTTACATTACCCTGCCAAAAGTACCCTGGTAACGACTGGTTGGCCTGTAATTGGTTTTTTTGTGCATAGTCGGGCATGTTTGTCCAATATATACAGCGAACATATTCACGCCAACCTAGGATTTGCCTAACAAAGCCCTCTACTTGAGAAATCGAAATTGTGTCGGGGTGAGCATTAAATTCGTCAATTACACGCCTAATAACGTACAGCGGGTGGATTAACTTGGCGTTTAAAGCAAATGATAAACGGCTATGGTACAAGCTGGCGTTATTTGTAACTTGGTCGGTCATTGCATCTTGAAACTGGCCGAAATTTTTTAGCAGGTGGGTACAAAAATACTCTAAACACGTTTTGGCTTGTTTGCGAGTGAGCGGCCATGGCAGCTGCTGAGGATTTATTTCACCAAAGTAATTTACGTTATGTTTTTTAAGTCTGCTAATGATAGAGCTTACATCGTTATTAAATAATTTTGGCGGGGGGATAGCGTTTAAATCTGCTTTTTTAAATTTGTTTCTGTTATTACTATCAAAGTTCCATTGACCTCCTTGCGGGCTACTCCCGTCCATAAGAATAGTGTATTGCTTGCGCATAGCACGATAAAAGTGCTCCATAGTCACATGTTTGTTTTTTTCAAACCGCTCGTTAATACGTTCAAATGGCAGCATAAAATGCTCAGTGTCATAGGCTTTAACGCGAAAACCAGACTCTTTTTTAAATTTACTTAGCTGTGCTTTGAGACGAAATTCATCAGGGTATTGATAATGTATTTCACTGCAACGATACTGTTTAGCTATGCGCGTGAGTAAATCAGGTAAGGTTTTGTCTTGGTGGGTATCATCTAGGGTAAGGTGAAGTGTGCTGTAATCCGCGCTTTGTAAAGCTGTAGCAAAACGCTCCATCGCATAAAAAAAAGCACATAACTTTTGCACATGGTGCTTAACGTAATTGGTTTCTTGTTTTAACTCGGCAATTAAATAAAGCGTATCAGGCTCTTTTTCTTTAAACCACGAATGCGAAGCATTAAGTTGATCACCTAAAATTAGGCGCAACACTTTATAATGAGCCATAAACCACCTAAATTTAGTTGTACGTAAAAAGCGACAACGTGGATCTAGGTAGTTTGCTCATACGTGCATAAAAGCTAAGGCGTGTGTTACTTAAAGCTTACTTGAGCGAAGTTGAGTGATTTTTTGCTCAAGCGAAATAACATTTGTTTTGTTAAACAAGGTTGTATTAGCAAAACTTTCAAAATAACGAAGCGCTTTTTGCCAAGCAAATTGTGTTTGTGCGGTGAATAAACGCCCTAAGTGCTCGTTTAAGGTATCGTAAAAGGCATCGCACAGTAGCGATATTTCTTTTGGTGTAACGCCCATCTTTTTTAAGTATTGCAAGTGAAAGGTTAAAAATGGGGCAACAGAAGATGGGTTATCTAAATGCCTAACTATACGTTCTAAAACACAATATAAAATATAACTTTTTTCGTTAAAATAAGCAGCACTTGGGTACTGCATTGTTATATTTGACTCTTCAAGCTTTGCATGAAAGCGCGCGGTAAACGCATGAAAGTTTGGCTTAACTATATGCAAACTTTTAATTAACTGTGGCTGATAAGTATTCATTAGCAATCTCATTAAATTTTGTAATTTTTATTTTTATCCACATCGGTGAGCTTTTAGTATAGTGCGTTGCTCAAATATCGCACGTAATCTAAACGTAAAAAGCACAAAATTGTATCAGTTTTATGAATTTTAGATATTTTATTTATGAATATACGGCTTTTTACGTACATATTAGTGACGTTACGATTACCATTTTAACGTCTGCATAATCATAGTACATACTGGTGAAGCTTAAAATGGGGGTTCACTGATTTTATCAAACTTATTAGTTATTATGGTTGCTAATTACCCCGTATATCCTTATAATAGCCGCCATTGTTTAGCGGTTGATTAACCACTAACAGCAATATTGAATTTTAGGTTTAATATCTATTGGCGCGGGATGGAGCAGCCTGGTAGCTCGTCGGGCTCATAACCCGAAGGTCGTCGGTTCAAATCCGGCTCCCGCAACCAATTTTTATAGTAGGTATATCCTTACTAATTCTATATCGCGCATTCTAAGTAATGCGCGTTTTGCGTTTAAGCTAATGTAGTTTAATTTGGTCAGTGTAATGACCCGCAGCCAAGCTTGGCCTGAGGCCACACAGTTTTATGCTTTATTGGTGTGACGCCCCGCTTGGTTCGGGGCGTTGTTGTATCTGCACCATTGATTTATGGCTTTGTCATTAAATCAAAACTTAAACTCAGTATTTTAGGGCTATAAGCCCTTTTTTTGTTTGTATGGAGGATTTTCGTGACAAAACTTGAGCAAGATTTATTAACCATGCTTACGCCTGCAGTAGAAATGTTAGGCTTTGAATTACATGGTCTTGAGTTTGTGCAAGCAGGCCGCCATTCTACCTTAAGGGTTTATATTGACCATGAGGATGGAATATCTGTTGATAATTGTGCGGATGCGAGTCGCCAAATTAGTGCGATTTTAGACGTCGAAGACCCAATTACAAACGAATATGATTTGGAAGTATCGTCTCCTGGTGTTGATCGTCCATTATTCAAACAAGATCACTACGAGAAGGCGCAAGGAGAGGAAGTACGCGTGCGTACTAAGCTTCCACAAGACGGTCGCCGTAATTTTAAAGGCGACTTAGTAGCAGTTAGTAGTGATATGATCACACTTAAAAGCGATGGCGAAGAGCACTTAATCATGCTTAGCAATATCGAACGTGCGAACATCATCGCAAAGTTTTAATTCGAGTGCGAAGGAATAGGGCAAGCGAGGCATTACCCATGGCAAAAGAGATATTATTGGTTGCTGAAGCCGTTTCCAATGAGAAAGCGGTTCCAAAAGAAAAGATTTTTGAAGCGTTAGAGTTCGCTCTAGCAACAGCGACAAAGAAAAAACACGATGGCGAAATTGAAGTACGTGTATCAATCGACCGTAAAACCGGTGATTACGACACGTTCCGTCGTTGGCAGATTGCAGAAGTTCAAGAAGATGGTTCTTTAGAAAACCCTTACAGCGAAATCACATTAGAAGCAGCTCAAGTTGAAGAACCTGACTTGCAACTGGGTGATTATGTTGAAGAACAGATTGAATCTATCAAATTCGACCGCATAACTACACAAATGGCAAAGCAAGTTATCGTACAAAAAGTACGTGAAGCTGAGCGCGCTTTAGTTGTAGAAGCTTATAAAGATCAAGAAGGCGAGCTAGTAACAGGTGTCGTTAAAAAAGCAACACGTGATGCAATCGTACTTGATTTAGGCAACAACGCAGAAGCGGTTATTTACCGTGACGATATGCTGCCACGTGAAAACTTCCGTCCAGGAGATCGTATCCGTGGTCTTCTTTACGAAGTTAAACCTGAAGCTCGCGGCGCACAGTTATTTGTAACGCGTTCAAAATCAGAAATGCTGATGGAATTATTCCGCATTGAGGTGCCAGAGATTGGCGAAGAAATGATTGAGCTTCGTGCTGCAGCACGCGATCCGGGTTCACGCGCTAAAATCGCCGTAAAATCTAACGACAAGCGTATTGACCCAGTAGGTGCGTGTGTTGGTATGCGTGGTGCACGTGTTCAAGCTGTATCATCAGAACTTGGTGGCGAGCGTGTTGATATCGTACTTTACGATGACAACCCAGCGCAGTTTGTTATTAACGCAATGGCACCGGCTGAAGTAGCTTCAATCGTAATGGATGAAGACACTCATTCAATGGATATCGCTGTAGAAGCTGATAACCTAGCACAAGCAATTGGTCGCAATGGTCAAAATGTTCGTTTAGCAAGCCAATTAACTGGCTGGGAACTAAACGTAATGACTGTTGAAGACATGCGCGCTAAAAACGAAGCAGAGTCAGATAAGTTAATTAACTTATTTACTGAAAACTTAGATATTGATGATGAATTTGCATCATTACTTATCAACGAAGGTTTCTCAACACTTGAAGAAGTAGCGTATGTGCCGGCTTCTGAGTTTTTAGAAATCGACGGCCTAGATGAAGAAACGGTTGATTTACTGCGCTCACGTGCAAAAGATGCATTAACCACTAAAGCGCTTAAAACGGAAGAAAGCTTAGAAGGTGTAGAGCCTGCTGAAGACTTACTTGCGCTTGAAGGCTTAGAGCGTCATCTAGCATTTGTTATGGCAAGCAAAGGTGTAATTACACTTGAAGACTTAGCTGAGCAAGGTATTGATGAATTGGTAGATATTACAGAGCTAACACCTGAAAAAGCAGGTGAGCTAATTATGGCTGCACGTAATATTTGTTGGTTCGCAGACGAGTAATTTATTAACGGAGGTATTACACACTATGGCAGAAGTAAATGTTGAAAAACTAGCCGGCGATATAGGTACAACTGTTGATAAATTGCTTCAGCAATTTTCACAAGCGGGTATCACTAAAAAAGCAGGTGATAATGTAACTGAAGCTGAAAAAGCACAGTTACTTGATCACTTAAGCAAATCGCACGGTGGTACTGGTTCAGATGGCCCAGCACGTATGACTTTACAACGTAAGAGCAAAAGCACATTAAGTGTAACGGGCTCTACGGGTAAGGCAAAAGCTGTTCAAGTTGAAGTTCGCAAAACACGTACTTACGTGAAAAAGAGCGCAATGGAGCAAGAGCAAGAACAGCAACGTCTAGCCGCTGAAGAAAAAGCGCGTATCGAAGAGCAGCAAAAAGCTGCACAAGAAGCCGCTGAATTAAAAGCGAAACAAGAGGCAGAACGTAAAGCAAAAGAAGACGCTGATCGTAAAGCCAAAGAAGAAGCTAAACGCAAAGCAGATGCAGAGCGTAAAGCTAAACAACAGCAGATGACCCCAGAGCAAAGTGCTAAGTCTGAGAAAGATCGCATCGAAGCTGAGCGTCTGCAGAAAGAAGCAGAAGAGGCCGCATTGAAGAAAGCTGAAGAAGAAGCGAAACGTCAAGCAGAAGAGGCAAGAAAGCTAGCTGAAGAAAATGAAGCTCGCTGGAAAAAAGAAGAAGAAGAACGTAAGAAACGCGAAGAAACCGCGGATCACCATCTTACGACTTCTACTTATGCACGTGAGGCAGAAGATGTTGCCGATGCACGTGATGAGCAAGGTTCACGCCGCGCGAAGAAAAAGAAAAAAGCCCCAGCAAAAGATAAATTTGCAGGCGCTAAAGGCCGTAAAGGCAAGCTAAAAGCACCTACATCATTGCAACATGGTTTCCAAAAACCAACTGCAGATGTTAAAAATGAAGTGCGTATTAGCGAAACAATTACAGTAGCTGAGCTTGCATCGCGCATGGCTGTTAAAGGCGCTGAAGTTGTTAAAACAATGATGAAAATGGGTGACATGGTTACCATTAACCAAGTGATTGACCAAGAAACAGCACAACTTGTTGCTGAAGAAATGGGTCACAAAGTTATCATCGTTAAAGAAAACGAATTAGAGCAAACAGTACTAAATGACCGTCATGAAGATGGTAAGTCTGAGCCGCGTGCGCCAGTAGTAACTGTAATGGGTCACGTTGACCATGGTAAAACATCAACGCTTGATTACATTCGTTCAGCTAAAGTTGCATCAGGCGAAGCCGGTGGTATTACACAGCACATTGGTGCATACCACGTTGAAACTAACGGCAACATGATCACTTTCTTAGATACACCAGGTCACGCCGCGTTTACATCAATGCGTGCACGTGGTGCTAAAGCGACAGATATCGTAATCCTAGTGGTTGCAGCAGACGATGGTGTAATGCCACAAACTAAAGAAGCGGTACAGCATGCTCGCGCAGCTGGCGTTCCTTTAATCATTGCTGTAAACAAAATGGATAAAGAAGGCGCAGATCCAGATCGCGTTAAAAACGAGCTAGCTCAGCTAGACGTTATCCCTGAAGATTGGGGCGGCGATACGCAGTACGTTCATATCTCAGCTAAAACAGGCTTAGGTATTGATGACTTACTAGAAGCTGTTCTTATGCAATCTGAGCTTTTAGAGCTTCGTGCTCCATCAGAAGGTATGGCAGCAGGTGTTGTAATTGAATCTCGTCTTGATAAAGGACGTGGTCCGGTTGCTTCTATCTTAGTTCAATCAGGTACCCTTAACCAAGGTGATATCGTACTGTGTGGTCTTGAATACGGCCGTGTTCGTGCAATGAAAGACGAAAACGGTAAAGACATTAAATCAGCAGGTCCTTCTATTCCTGTTGAGATTTTAGGACTATCTGGTATTCCGGCTGCAGGTGATGAAGCGACTGTTGTTAAAGATGAGCGTAAAGCGCGTGAAGTTGCTTTATACCGTCAAGGTAAATTCCGCGACGTTAAATTGGCTCGTCAGCAAAAAGCGAAGCTTGAAAACATGTTTACTAACATGGCTGAAGGCGATGTATCAGAAGTTAACGTGGTACTTAAAGCAGACGTTCAAGGTTCAATCGAAGCAATTTCAGACTCACTAACTAAGCTTTCTACTGATGAAGTAAAAGTGAAGATTGTTGGTTCTGGCGTAGGTGGTATCACCGAAACTGATGCAACACTTGCTGCTGCATCTAACGCAATCGTAGTTGGCTTCAACGTTCGTGCCGATGCATCTGCACGTAAAGTGATTGATACTGAAAACTTAGACCTTCGCTACTACAGCGTAATCTACGCGCTAATCGAAGAAGTTAAGCAAGCCATGTCTGGTATGCTTGCTCCTGAGTTTAAGCAAGAGATTATTGGTCTTGCTGAAGTACGTGACGTGTTTAAGTCTCCAAAAATTGGCGCAATTGCTGGTTGTATGGTTACTGAAGGTACTATTAAACGCAGCGCACCTATTCGTGTACTACGTGATAACGTGGTTATTTACGAAGGTGAGCTTGAGTCACTACGTCGCTTTAAAGATGACGTTCAAGATGTTCGTAACGGCATGGAATGTGGTATCGGCGTTAAGAACTATAACGATGTTCGCGTTGGTGACCAAATCGAAGTATTCGAAACAGTTGAAGTACAACGTACACTTTAATTGCTCGTAAACTAAGATTGTAAATGGGGGCTTTGCCCCCATTTCTGTATCCATTATTTAATTAACTTATTATTTTAATTCAGTAAGTTATGATTTTAGGAAAACAATCATGAGAGAATTTTCTCGCACTGATCGTGTTGCTCAGCAAATTCAAAAAGAAATTGCTGTAATTTTACAACGCGAAATTAAAGATCCGCGCTTAGGCATGGTGACAGTGTCTGCGGTAGAAGTATCGCGCGATTTATCTTACGCAAAAGTTTTTATTACGGTGTTTAATACCGAAGATGAAAACAAAGCAAAAGAAAGCGCAAAAATACTTAACGAAGCAACGGGCTATATCCGCTCGTTACTGGGTAAGCGTATCCGTGCTCGTATAATGCCTGAGCTTAAATTTGTAGTAGATAACTCATTAATGGAAGGGATGCGTATCTCTAACTTAGTGGACTCAGTTATTCGCGAAGATAACGCTAAACATGTTGATGATGAAACTGATAGCGAAGAAGGCACTAAAGACTAATGGCAAGACGCAGTAAAGGCCGTCCGATTGATGGTATTTTGTTGTTAAACAAACCTCAAGGCATTTCATCGAACAAAGCCCTACAGCAAGCTAAAGGTATTTATTTTGCCCAAAAAGCTGGCCATACCGGTGCGCTAGACCCACTGGCCACTGGCATGTTACCTATTTGCTTTGGTGAAGCGACCAAGTTTACCCAATTTTTGCTCGATACAGATAAAACCTATGTGGTAAGAGCAAAGCTAGGTGAGCGTACAACTACCTCTGATTCAGATGGCGAAGTGGTTGAAACCCGTGATGTAAACGTTACCACTGAACAGTTAGCTGCAGAAATTGAAAAGTTTTTAGGCGAGTCAGATCAGTATCCATCAATGTACTCAGCGCTTAAATATGAAGGTAAGCCTTTATATAAATACGCGCGTGAAGGCATTGAAGTACCGCGTAAATGCCGAAAAATAAACGTGTTTAGCTTAACGCTTGATGAGTTTGATGAAGCAAATAACGAAGTACAAATGACCGCCCATGTATCTAAAGGGACGTACATTCGTACCATTGTTGATGATTTAGGCGAAAACCTAGGCTGTGGCGCACATGTTATTATGCTGCATCGCTCAGCGGTTGGCCATTACCCTAAAGATAAAATGGTATCGCTTGAGCACCTTGAAAGCTTATTAGGCAAGGCCAAAGAAGAAGAGGTTGCCCCTTCTACATACCTTGATGAATTACTATTGCCAATGGATAGTGCATTGGTTGATTTACCCGTTGTAGAAATTAGCAAAGAGCAGGGTGTTTCGTTTAGCCATGGCCAAGCAGTCGTACTAGGCACTGATTTACCCGAAGGGGCGATAAAAGTCTTGGCTGATGGTGTATTTATTGGCACCGGTGAGCGCAACCCTGACGGGCATTTAAAATCAAAGCGTGGCTTGTCTAATCAGCAACCCGAGTAAACTTTAACTTGTAGTTATTCTCATAGTTGGTAGAATACGCCCGCTTAATCGTTTTGGCTGAATTAGTGATCGGCTAAAGCACCTATTAAATTTAACTTTTGGAGTTATTATGTCACTAAGCAATCAAGAAAAAATCGATATCATTGCTAAATTTGCACGTGCTGAAGGCGACACTGGTTCACCTGAAGTACAAGTAGCTTTACTTACTTTTGATATCAACAAGCTTCAAGGTCACTTTGCTGACCACAAGCATGACTTCCACTCACGTCGTGGTCTGCTTCGTAAAGTAAGTACTCGCCGTAAATTGCTTGATTACCTTAAAGGTAAAGATATCTCGCGTTATACTGCGTTAATCCAAGAGCTTGGCCTACGTCGCTAAGAACTTGATTACGAGAAAAGGAGCTTTATAGCTCCTTTTTTTGTGCCTAAATTTAAAGCTTCACACTCCATCGTTAACTTAATCTCCCTGCAATATAAATAACACCAACCTTGTGCTAGCACTTAACAATTAAGGTTAGGCAACGCTTGCAACCACTGCGTTAAAATTATCTTTAAGAACAATTTAATAGCGAATTATTCACCTAGCTATCTAAAGGTTTTTAATAGCTAAAAATTACACGCTTAATTAAACGCTTTGCGATAAAACAATTAAAAAATAATGTGGGAAAAGCGTTTACGTTTTATCTTTGGGTAGGCTCGAAATTTACGTCGCTTTGGTATATACTATGCGCGTAGATAAATAGGTTATCTGTAGTCATTAAAAATTTTGCCAATTGTAGTACTTAATTGATTTCCAACTGAATACAATTATGTACTGTAATTGGCCCTTTTAATGACACTTATTAATGAAATATAAAAACATTTAAGGAATATTTTAAGTGCAAGCAATTATTAAAGAATTTCAACTAGGTCAACACACAGTTACCCTAGAGACAGGTGCAATCGCACGTCAAGCAGACGGCGCAGTATTAGCAAGCATCGGCGACACGTCAGTATTAGTTACTGTCGTTGGTAAGCGTGAAGCTCAACCTGGTCAAGACTTTTTCCCACTAACAGTTAACTACCAAGAGCGTATGTACGCTGCGGGTCGTATCCCGGGTGGTTTCTTAAAGCGTGAAGGTCGTCCTAACGATGGCGAAACACTTATTGCACGTCTTATTGACCGTCCAATTCGTCCACTTTTCCCAAATGGTTTCGTAAACGAAGTACAAGTTATTGCAACCGTTGTATCTGTAAACCCTGAAATCCAACCAGATATGGTTGCGATGATTGGTACATCAGCAGCACTTGCTATCTCTGGTATCCCATTTAGCGGCCCAATTGGTGCGTCACGCGTTGGTTACATCAACGGTGAGTATGTACTTAACCCAACACTAAAAGAGCTTGAAGAAAGCCAACTTGATTTAGTAGTTGCAGGTACTGATAACGCAGTACTAATGGTTGAATCAGAAGCTGACGTACTAGCTGAAGACGTAATGCTAGGTGCGGTTGTATACGGCCATGAGCAATCTCAAGCTATTATCAACGCAATTAACGAATTTAAAGCAGAAGCGGGTAAGCCTACATGGGATTGGTCTGCACCTGAGAAAAACATATCGCTTGAAGAAAAAGTAGCTGAACTTGCTGCTGATAAAGTAGGTGAAGCTTACCGTATTACCGATAAAGTAGCGCGTAAAGAAGCATTAACTGCAGCAAAAGACGCTGTAATTGAAGCGCTTACAAGCGAGCTTGCTGAAGATGAAACACTTGATAAGCAAGAAGTAGGTAAAGTATTTGGTTCTTTAGAGAAGAAAATTGTACGTGGCCGCATCACTGCTGGTGAAAAACGTATCGATGGTCGCGAACCAGACATGATCCGTGCATTAGACGTAATGACAGGCGTATTACCACGTACTCACGGTTCTGCAATCTTTACTCGTGGTGAAACTCAAGCATTAGTTACAGCTACACTTGGTACAGAACGTGATTCTCAGTTAATCGATGATTTAACGGGTACTCACAAAAACCACTTTATGCTTAACTACAACTTCCCTCCATTCTGTGTAGGTGAAACTGGTTTTGTAGGTTCTCCTAAGCGTCGTGAAATTGGTCACGGTAACCTAGCTAAGCGTGGTATTTCTGCTGTAATGCCTACACTTACTGAGTTCCCTTACTCAATTCGTGTTGTATCTGAAATCACTGAATCTAACGGTTCATCTTCAATGGCATCTGTTTGTGGTACGTCACTAGCTCTTATGAACGCGGGTGTACCAATTAAAGCATCTGTTGCGGGTATCGCGATGGGTCTTGTGAAAGAAGATGAGAAGTTTGTTGTTCTTTCAGATATCTTAGGTGATGAAGATCACTTAGGTGACATGGACTTTAAAGTAGCAGGTACTACTAACGGTATCACTGCACTACAAATGGATATCAAGATTGAAGGTATCACACAAGAAATCATGCAAATTGCGCTTAAACAAGCAAAAGCTGCACGTTTACACATTCTAGGTGTGATGGATGAAGCGATTTCTGCTCCTTCTGAAGAATTATCAATGTTTGCTCCTCGCATCTACACTATGCAAATTCCTGCTAAGAAGATTGCTGAAGTAATCGGTAAAGGTGGCGCTACAATCCGTCAACTTACTGAAGAGACAGGCACAACAATTGAAATTGAAGACGACGGTACAATTAAGATTGCTGCAACAGACGGTGAAAGCGCGCAAAACGCAATTACACGTATTGAGCAATTAACAGCAGAACTAGAAGTAGGTACTATCTACACTGGTAAAGTTGTACGTATTGTTGACTTTGGTGCGTTTGTAAACATTCTTCCTGGTAAAGATGGCCTAGTGCATATTTCTCAAATCAGCACAGAGCGTGTTAACAACGTAACTGACCACTTAAGTGAAGGTCAAGAAGTTAAAGTTAAAGTACTAGAAGTAGACCGTCAAGGCCGTGTACGTCTAAGCATTAAAGAAGCAATGGAATCAGCAGCACCTGCAGCTGATGAGTCGAAAGACGCATAATTGCTAAACTTTAACCCGTTAATATACGCGGGATAATAAAAAAGGGGCTGTTTAGCCCCTTTTTTTATGCTTTAATGAAACCTTATTAGACAAGGTCTGTCTTATTTTTATTGCGATATATCTTGGTATTAAGGATTTTAATGATACTCAAACATTTAGCTTTGGCATCTTTTGCTATTTTGTCTTTAAGCGCTTGCCAAACCACGACTGAATCAAAACCTACGCCGATTGTTAATGTGCCTTTTACTGCACCCCTTGCATCTGACTTTAGAAGTGAAATTGCGATTGCACGTTACTCTGAGCTATTAAATCGAGCCGATTTAAGTACCGAGCAACAAGCTAAGCTTTATTATGACCGTGGGGTATTATTTGATAGCTTAGGAATGACCACGTTATCGCGCATTGATTTTAACCGCGCTATAAAACTAAAGCCTGATTTAGCTGAGGTGTATAACTTTTTAGGTATTCAGCACACGTTAATGCAGCAATACGAAAAAGCGTATGAGTTTTTTGACTCAGCCCTTGAGCTTAATGAAGAGCATGAATACGCTTATTTAAACCGTGGTATTGCACTGTATTATGGTGAAAGAGCAAACCTAGCGCAAAGTGACTTTGATGAGTTTTTAGCGCGTTCACCCAACGATCCTTACCGTGTTTTATGGCTTTACCTTGCACAGTCGCAAGAGGATAAACAACAAGCATTAGCGGCTCTTAAAACAAATGCTGCAGCCCTTGATGAATCGCAATGGGCGTATCAGCTAATTTCGCTTTATACCGGCGATATGAGTGAACATACGTTTTTATCGGGTATTAGCGAGGGTGTTAAGTCAGAGCAAGAATACGCACAGCGCTTGTGCGAGGCGTACTTTTATTTAGCCAAAATGCATCAAGCAGCCGGTGAGCAGTTTTTAGCTGCTGATTACTTTAGGTTGGCATTATCCACTAATGTGCATGAGTTTATTGAATACAAATATGCACGTTTAGAGCTTGAGCTTATGGCTGGTGCAGACGCTAGTTAAATACCCGTGTTATCTGATTGGTTTGCTATTTAGCCTGTTTATTGCAGGCTCTAGCAACCAGTTAAGCAGCATTAGCTTTTGGCATGTACTTCACGCTCAGGCTAATCCACTGCAAAGTTATTGGCAATTTCCCCGTTACTTTTCAAATAATATTGCGCATCTTCCCGAGCTGACATTAGGCTTTTTAGCGCGTAAAAATATCCCATCAGCCCAGTACAATTATTCTTTAAAACTGATTAATGCAAGCAAAAACGAACAAGCAAAGTTATTTTGGCTACAAAGTATTGAGCATGTTGGGCATAACAAGCGCCAACAACTCGCGCATGCTCTTTTAAAGCAAGGTCGCTGGAATGACCTTCAACTATTGTTAGCTCAAAACTTACTGCCTAAAGGCGCAGCATTTAACCACTTAGCGCTGCACAAAGGGAGTGACTATGAGCAAGTTTCGCCTTCCTTTTTACATCAGCTTGGTTTTGCAGCGTTAAATACACGCCCGCCGATTAACAATAGCTGTAGTTACAATGTGCTGCTATTAGGTGTAAATAGAGAAGCCTTGTTTAAGTTATCAAGTTTTGCCGCGCAGTATAATAAAAAACCTGAGCCGCAAAGCGGGGCGTATTGCTTAAGTAAACCGGTTTACGCTGGGGGCGCAATTGACTGCGCTACCACTTCGGGCATGGCTAATTGCCTATGGCAAAAGGCGTACTTAAAAGCGCAGTCTACTAACGGCTATGACTACACTGTAATTATGGGTACGAGCGGCAGCGCCAATGTAACAGGTAAAAAAATGCAGCTAAGTACCCAAGCAAACTATAATGTATTTTTGCATGAGCTAATGCACTTTAGTGGTTTTGAAGATGAATATACGCTGCCTATTTCTAAACAGCGCTGGTTGTGTAAACGCCAAGGATACGTAGCCCCAAATTTATATATATCGCAAGGTGAGGCTGCGCCAAATGGATGGCACAAAAGCTTAAGTTGCCAGCAAGGCGGCGTGGCATATAAGCCAACTAAGCAATGGTCAATTATGCAGTATCAACAACTCGGTTTATCAAAGCGGTACAGGGCTTTGTGGGTTGATCAAATCAATGCTGCTAAAACCGCTCAGCTTGATTAAATTTAAATCGATTAGGCTTGCTATCTATAGACAAAATGGCCGTTTATAAGTATAACTGTACGTATTAATGTCGTTTAAAAACAGACAGTAAAAGCATCTTTTCGTGATGTATAAAACGTAAGGATAAACTTATGATTATAAAAGGCCCTACATTATGACTTTGCTCTGGATACCTTTGTTATCCTTAATTGGCAGTGTTATTTCTTCATGCACCGGCAAACTATCCCGTACGCAAGCTGCAGCTGTCACTGTACTTGCCCCTTTAGCAGCATTAGGTATTACGCTATACCACACCCCCGCTATTTTGGCAGGTGAAACGATTCGTTATGCTGTAACGTGGATCCCCGCTGTTGGACTGGACTTATCATTTCGTCTTGATGGCTTGAGCTTACTGTTTATGTTTATGATTTTAGGCATAGGCATACTGGTAATTACCTACGCACGTTATTATCTGAGCAAAAACGACTCCTTAGCTAAGCTCTATAGTTACTTATTGCTGTTTATGACCGCAATGCTGGGCATTGTTATGTCTAACAATGTTATTCAGCTTTGGCTGTTTTGGGAATTGACCAGCATTAGCTCGTTTTTATTAATTAGCTATTGGTGGCATAAAACAGAAGCACGAAAGGGCGCTCGCATGGCGCTAGCTGTTACCGGTGCCGGTGGCTTAGCATTGCTGGCAGGTTTAATGTTAGTGGCCGATATCGTTGGCAGTTACGACCTAGATGTAATTTTAGCTAGCAAGGCAATTGTTCAATCACATGATTTATACGAAACAGCACTGGTATTAGTTTTGCTAGGTGCATTTACTAAATCGGCACAGTTTCCATTTCATTTTTGGCTACCTCACGCTATGGCAGCCCCAACCCCTGTTAGCGCGTATTTACACTCTGCGACTATGGTAAAAGCAGGTATATTTTTATTAGCGCGTTTTCACCCAGTACTTTCAGGTACAGATACTTGGTTTTTACTGGTTGGTTTAACCGGTTTAACAACGCTTTTATTTGGCGCTTATATCGCCTTATTTAAACACGATTTAAAGGGCCTGTTAGCGTACTCAACCATTAGCCATTTAGGGTTAATTACCCTGTTATTGGGCCTAGATACTGAGCTCTCTACTGTGGCGGCAATATTCCATATTATTAATCATGCCACGTTTAAAGCCTCGCTATTTATGGCAGCAGGTATAATTGACCATGAAACTGGCACTCGTGATATGCGTAAGCTTAATGGTATGTGGCGGTATTTACCGTATACGGCCACACTTGCCATGGTTGCGGCTGCTTCAATGGCGGGTGTGCCATTGCTTAACGGCTTTTTATCTAAAGAAATGTTTTTTGCCGAAACCTTACATCAGCAAGTGCTTGGCTCTATGTCGTGGTTAATCCCGGTGTTAGCCACTATTGCAGGGGCGTTATCGGTGGCTTATTCATCGCGTTTTATTCACGATGTATTTTTTAATGGCGAACCAATTGATTTACCACGCCAGCCGCATGAGGCTCCGCGTTACATGCGACTCCCTATTGAAGTACTGGTTGTGCTGTGTGTGCTGGTTGGTTTGTTCCCGCATTTTTCAGTCGATGGCATTTTATCTGCTGCGTCTTTGGCTGTACTTGGTCAAAAGGTACCAGAGTACGAACTGGCTATATGGCATGGTTTTAACTTACCGCTATTAATGAGCGCCATGGCAGTAGTGGGTGGTTTGTTTATTTATATAAATCGTAAATACCTATTTCAATTTCAAGCATCATTACCGCCACTTAATGCTAAAAAAACCTTTGAGCTAATTGTGCTTAAAGTTATTAATTGGTGCCAAAGCAGGGTAAGCACTATCGAAAACGGCTCATTGCAACGCTACATTTTTGTAATGCTGGCGGTGGTATTATTATGTGCCGGTTGGCCATTATTTGAAATGCAACAATTAGCGGGCAGTATGCCGCGTATTCCGGTTGATGTGCATAACGCAATAGGTGCAGGCCTACTGATTATAGGTGCTTTTGCTACCGTTATTTGGCATCGCTCACGCGTAGTTGCGTTACTAATGATTTCTATTGTAGGACTTATGGTGTCGGTGGCGTTTACGCGTTTTTCTGCGCCCGACTTAGCACTTACGCAATTAACGGTAGAAGTAGCAACCGTTATTTTATTAATGTTGGCGTTGTTTTTCTTACCACAACATACGCCTAAAGAGTCTAGCTCGTTACGAGTACTCAGAGATTTAGGGATAGCCTCAACATTAGGTGTTGTGGTGGCAAGTATATGTTATGCATTACTTACACGCCCACTCGAATCCATATCAGATTTTTTCATAGCCAATGCCAAAACAGGAGGTGGCGGTACCAATGTAGTAAACGTTATTTTGGTTGATTTTAGGGGCTTTGACACCCTAGGCGAAATAACCGTATTGGGTATTGCAGCGTTGGGTATATTTAAAGTGCTTTCTCGTATTCCATTGTTCATGCCAGCTAGTGATGGTGAAGGGCGCCCATGGGCACGCGAGCGCCACCCTATACTACTTGCCAGTATTTCGCATAGCTTATTACCGCTTGCATTATTAGTATCGGCTTATATTTTCTTACGTGGTCATAACTTACCTGGCGGCGGCTTTATTGCAGGGTTAGTAACATCAATTGCCTTTATATTGCAGTATATGGCTCATGGCTCAGCTTGGATAAGCGAGCGCTTTGCAGTCAACTACCGTAAAATTATTGCATCAGGTATCGGTATTGCCTTGTTTACTGGAGTCGGTAGCTGGTTCTTTGAACGGCCGTTTTTAACTACGTGGTTTGATTATTTCGATATCCCATTTATTGGCAAAACAGAACTTGCAAGCGCAATTGTGTTTGATTTAGGCGTTTATTTAACAGTGGTTGGAGCCACGTTAATGATATTAGCAAGCCTTGGCAACATGACAGCAGATACCCAGAAAAAAGAGGTAAATATTTAATGGAGCTATTATACGCATCTTGCGTTGGTGTATTAGTTAGTTGTGGTGTGTTTTTACTGCTAAGAGCCCGTACGTTCCCGGTAGTGCTTGGCCTTACTATGATTTCCTATGCCGTTAACTTATTTTTGTTTTCTGCGGGTCGCTTAACCATAAATAAAGCGGTTGTGCTTGGCACAGGGGCTGAATATGCCGACCCTTTACCTCAAGCACTAGTACTTACTGCAATAGTGATAGGGTTTGCAATGACTGCGTTTGTGGTTATTTTAGCTATACGTGGTAGAGCCGATTTAGGAAGCGATCATGTTGATGGGCAAATCATCAAAAGTGCAGCCGATAGCAAGGAGCAAAAATGATTCAACATTTAACCTCTTTGCCTATTTTATTACCCATGTTGGCAGCGGTAATATTGCTTTTGCCACCCTGTGGTAAAAGTTTACGTATTCGCCGTATTGCCTCATCAATTATGGCGGTGATCACATTTGTTGTTAGTGCATTGCTGTTAATCCATGTATATAACAGTGGTATCAATGTATACGCTATTGGTAATTGGTCTGCTCCTTTTGGCATAGTGCTTGTTGCCGATATGCTTTCTACTTTATTGGTTGCACTCACATCCTTTTTAGGAATGGGAGTCATTTTATATGGCTGTGCCGGCGATGATGCAAAAGGAAACTTTTTTCATCCATTAGTTCATTTTTTAATATTAGGTGTTAATGGGGCATTTTTAACGGGTGACTTATTTAATGTATTTGTATTTTTTGAGGTGTTGTTGATTGCCTCATACTCACTACTTATGCATGCCGGAGATAAACAAAATACCCGTGCAGCGCTCCAATATGTAATATTAAATTTGGTTGGCTCGAGCGTATTTTTAATTGGTTTAGGTATTTTATACGGCGTACTGGGTACATTAAACATCGCTGATATGACGCAAAAAGTAGCCCTGTTGACTGGCGATGATGTCTATTTGGCGAAGGCCGGCGGCTTACTGCTGTTAGTTGTATTTGCTTTAAAAGCCGCATTGCTCCCTTTGCACTTGTGGCTACCAAATACTTATGCCAGTGCAAAGCCTGTGGTTGCCGCTTTATTTGCTATTATGACCAAGGTGGGTGTATACGCCATGCTGCGCGTTTATACCGTTATTTTTGGTGAGCAAGCCGGTGAGCTTGAACATATGGCGCAATCGTGGTTATGGGGCTTAGCCATTGCTACTATAGTGGTTGGTGCAATTGGCGTAATGGCTGCGCAAGATTTACGTAAGTTAACGGCAAATTTAGTTGTTGTATCAGTAGGGACGTTAGTCGCTCTAATTGCACTGCAAAACGTCACTGCAACAGCTGCACTGCTTTATTATTTAGTACACTCCACATTAGTCAGCGCTGCACTATTTTTATTAGCTGATTTAATTGCCACACAAAGGGGCAAAGTAGGGGATAGACTGGTTGCCGGACGAGCCGTAAACCAACCTTACTTATTGGGAGCATGCTTTGTAATTGCTGCATTAACCGTAGTAGGTATGCCGCCGCTATCGGGGTTTGTTGGAAAAGTTTGGATCCTCAAAACAACCTTAAATAGCGAGCAAGCCTTACTATTTTGGCCTGTCTATTTAATTGCTAGTTTTGTTTTATTAGTTGCACTTTCTCGTGCTGGTACAAGTATGTTTTGGGAAAGAAAAGGCAATAAAACAGAAAGCGCCGAGGGCGAAAATGCTCACCCATTACAAGTGATGATAATTGTAGGGCTACTTGCGTGCTCACCTTTGTTAGTTGTTTTTGGCGGACCAATAAGTGAATACATGGTCAATGCTGCTACGCAATTGCATGATATAAGTGGTGGCATTAATGCAGTTATGAAGGGAGGTGAGTAATGAGGTTACAAGCCCGTTATCGTTGGTTGCCAACGCCGTTTCGTAGTTTGTTTTTATTCTTAATTTGGTTGTTGCTTAATAATAGTGTATCCGCAGGGCATATAGTATTAGCTACTTTTTTTGCGATATTTATACCGCTATTAAGTGTTTCATTACGTGATCCGCAACCCTTAATACTAAAACCAGGTTTGGCACTAAAACAATTACTCATTGTACTTTACGATATAGTGGTTGCTAATTTGCAGGTAGCCTTATTAATCGTTGGCCCAGCTAAAAAGTTACGCCCTGCTTTTGTTAAAGTGCCTATAGATTTAATACACGATATGCCCATTACAATTCTTGCCAGTTGTGTATCTCTTACACCTGGTACAGTAAGTGCCGAGGTATATCCTATTCCTGAGTCACTAGATGAAGGCGAAAAGCCTAAACAGCGCTATTTACTTATACATGTGCTTGATTTAAAAGATGAAGAGGCACTTATTAAACAAATTAAACAGCGCTACGAAGCTCCCCTAAAGGAGATATTTCAATGTTAGATACTGTATTACTTATTGTATTTGCCATGATTGGTTTATCGTTACTGTTAAACCTATGGCGATTAATTATTGGCCCCTCAGTGCCTGATAGAGTTTTAGCCCTAGATACTATGTACATTAATGTTATCGCGTTAATTATTTTATACAGTATTAGTATGGGCACTGGTTTGTACTTTGAAGCCGCGTTATTAATCGCGATGCTTGGCTTTATAAGTACTGTTGCAGTTTGTAAGTATTTACTACGCGGCGATTTAATTGAATAGGATATTAAAATGATAAGCGAGTGGGTTGTATCAATATTACTGCTTTTTGGTGGTCTATTTATTTTAATAGGATCGCTGGGCTTAATTAAATTACCTGATTTTTACATGCGCTTACACGGCCCTACTAAAGCAACAACACTGGGTATGGCTAGCATATTAATTGCTGCAATGGTGTTTTTTGCAACGTCGGTGCACACCATAAGCGTAAAAGAGATTTTAATTACCGTGTTTTTATTAATTACTGCCCCTATTAGTGGGTATATGTTAATAAAATCAGCGATTCATCATAAGCTTAAAGCAAAGGAAGGCACAAAAGGGCTCGATAACGTAGAAGACGATTAGCCCCAGTGCACTGATAAAAAGGCCAAATAAACATGTTTTATTTGGCCTTTTTAGTATGGATTTACACATTTACAAACTATTTTATACCCGTTCGCATAATTAAGTAATTTATTCTGAGGCTGGTAAAACGTGTTGATAATTTAGTAAAAAAATTAGCTATTTAGTTGTTCAGAATGAGCATTTTTTAACGTAAGTAGCGACACGTTTAGCCCTGCAAAATGAGTAAGTATTATTGCGGATTGATATTAATCATGTGAGTATGGTCTTACTTTTTATATTTAAGGATATGACAATGGCTAAGGCACTATTACTTTCGTTACTTATATTTTCTGGCAGCGTATTGGCTGACGAGGCAACTAAGCAGCAAAAAATAGATGAGCTGATAAACGTGATGAACATGGATGCTATGGTTGACTCTATGTACGGGCAAGTTGAAGGCATGATGAAAAATATGTCTGCACAAATGGGTGTTAAGCCCTCTGAGCAAGCTATTTTTGATAAATACTACGCAGATATGACCAACGTACTTAAAACCGAAATGAGCTGGAAAAAAATGCAGCCGATGATGGTTAACGTTTACGACAAACATTTTAACGAGCAAGAAATTGCCGACATGTTGGCGTTTTATAAAACTGAAACAGGGCAAAAAATTCTCCAAAAAATGCCCGTAGTAATGCAAGAGTCTATGCAAATGTCGCAAAGCCTAGTGCAAGATGCAATGCCAAAAATTCAGCAAATAGCCGGAGAGCTAAGTGAAGAGCTAAAAGCCTCTCGCCAACAAGAAAATTAATCTCTCTGCCTCTTTTTAAGCGTGCTCATTAGCGCGCTTTTATTTTATCAGCTCCAGTAAATTTAAATTATGCTTTAATGCTCCCCTCTATTGACCTGTGTGTCACACATAGGTTTACAATTGAGCTCTAAAATCTAAGGGGGCTAAATTATGTATGTTAAGCAATTAGCGAAGTTAATGGGTGTAACGCCTGATACAGTTCGTCATTACACACGAATAGGCCTTTTAACGCCCATACGTAGCCAAAGTAATGGTTATCAACAATATACAAAAGCAGACCGCCAACGTTTACAGTTTATTATAGGCGCCCGAAAGCTCGGGTTTTCCCTAAAAGATATACAGCATATCATTGGCGAGTCAGAACAAGGGCATTGCCCATGCCCACTTACACGGCAAATTATTGCAAAACGTTTAGAAGAAACCGAAGCCTTGTTTCAAGAAACCCTTAAATTACGAGTGCGTATGCAAGCGGCGTTAAAACAGTGGGAAACATCGGCAGACGGCGCTGTTGCAAGTGATGTGTGTAGCTTAATAGAGACGTTTGTTGACCCACTTGTTGAGCCAAATAAAAGCGGAGATGTGCAATGAGTAGCAGTAAAACAACAGAGCAAAACTTTATTATTGAAGGTGCTAATTGTGGCAGTTGTGTAGCCAAAATAGAAAAAGCCCTCAATAGTGTGCAAGGCGCAAACAATGTCGAAATGAACTTTGCAGATCGCACGGTACGAGTAGAGGGCAGCGCGCAGCAAAGCACATTAATTAGCGCCGTTGAAAATATAGGTTACGGCGCAAAACCTATGGATAACACATCAGAGCAAGATGCGCTTGATGAAAAAGCCAAGTCAGACGAGGCACATTACAAAAAGCTAATGCGCAACATGATGCTGGCTTTAGGTGTGGGCGTACCGCTTATGATTTATGGGCTTATTTTTGATATGAGCGTAACAACCACTAGCCAGCGAATTGCATGGGGTGTGGTCGGTATTATCACGTTTGTCGTTATGGCTGTAGCAGGTAAGCAATTTTATAAAGGTGCTTGGCAGTCATTTAAAAATCATGGTGCTAACATGGATACGCTTATTGCTTTGGGAACGGGCACTGCGTGGTTATATTCAATGTTTGTTGTACTTGCGCCTAGCTTACTACCTGAGGTTGCAAGGCACGTTTATTTTGAAGCTTCTTCAATGATAATTGGGTTAATTAGTTTAGGTCTGGCTTTTGAAGTGAAAGCGCGTGGACGTACTTCGCAGGCTATTAAGCGTTTAATTGGCTTACAAGCAAAAACAGCCCGTGTAATACGCGATGGCGCAGAGCAAGATATAGACATTAGTGATGTGCAAAAGGGCGACCATGTAAGGGTACGCCCAGGCGAAAAAATCCCGGTAGATGGTGATGTGCTCGAAGGTAGCAGCAGATTAGATGAATCTATGCTCACGGGTGAGCCTATGCCTGTGAGTAAACAAGCTGGCGAAAAAGTGGTTGCCGGCAGCATTAATAAAAGTGGTACATTATTATTTGAAGCCACACATATAGGCCAAGAAACAACCCTTGCCAATATCATTAATATGGTAAAACGCGCGCAAAACTCTAAGCCTTCAATAGGGCGATTAGCCGATGTTATATCGGGCATTTTTGTGCCCACAGTAATGATAATTGCGATACTAGCAGCCCTTGCATGGTTGAATTTTGGCCCAGCCCCTTCAATTGCTTATGCAGTGGTAGCGTTAACCACCGTGCTGATTATTGCATGCCCGTGTGCGCTGGGTTTAGCAACGCCTATGTCGGTAATGGTGGGGATAGGTAAAGCCGCCGAGTTTGGCATATTAATTCGCAATGGCGAGTCACTGCAAACTACCTCTAAAATTACTACCATGATTTTAGATAAAACCGGCACCATCACCCAAGGTGCACCACAAGTAACAGATGTTGTAACGTTTAATAACGTAGATGAAAATAACGTAATGCAATTAGTGGCAAGCCTAGAGAGTAGCTCTGAGCACCCACTTGCGGAGGCGATTACACAGTACGCTAAAAAACAAAACGTAACCTTGAGTAAAGTTACCGACTTTGATGCCATTACCGGTAAAGGTGTAAGTGGAACGGTGAATGAGCAAACACTGTTATTTGGTAATAAAGCGCTTATGGATAAATACGAGATTGCAGTTGATGACGCTACTGAGCAAGCACACAGCTTTGCAAATGATGCAAAAACCCCGATGTACTTTGCCTGTAATAACCAACTAATGGCCTTAATTGCGGTAGCGGACCCGCTAAAAGAAGACTCAGTACAGGCAATTAAGCGCCTGCAAAATGAAGGTATTCATCTAGTAATGCTAACTGGCGATAATAAAGCGACCGCACACGCTGTAGCTAAAAAAGTCGGTATTGATGATTTTATCGCAGAAGTGTTGCCAGAGGATAAAGTAAACGAAGTTACTAAACGTCAACAGCAAGGCGAGATTGTAGGCATGACGGGTGATGGGATCAATGATGCCCCCGCGCTTGCTAAAGCAGATGTCGGTTTTGCAATTGGCACAGGTACAGATGTAGCCATAGAAAGCGCCGATATTACTTTAATGCGTGGCTCACTTCATGGCCTTGCCGATGCTATTGCCATTAGCAGCGCAACAATTAAAAACATTAAACAAAACTTGTTTGGTGCCTTTATTTATAACGTTGCGGGCATCCCTATTGCAGCCGGTGTGTTGTATCCGTTTATTGGTGTACTGCTAAACCCAGTAGTGGCGGGCGCAGCTATGGCGCTTTCATCACTGACAGTAGTCACCAATGCCAATCGCTTACGTTTTTATAAACCCAATAAGCGCTAAGGAGTCGATAATGTTTATGATAAATTTACTTGGTGCAGTATTAATAGTGGCCATTATTTATTGGTTTTGGCTTTATAAGCCAAAGCAAATACACAGTAATGATAATACGCAAACTATAGTGGTAGATAACGGCGTTTATCAACCAAGTCATATAAAGGTGGCGGCCAATAAAAAAGTAACACTTACATTTGATAGAAAAGACAGTGCACCGTGCGCCGAAACTATGGTGTTCCCGCAGCTTGATGTAAGTGAAAGCCTTGCAATGGGAGATAATAAAATCACTTTGCCTGCACTAAAAGCAGGTGAGTACGACTTTCATTGCCAAATGAAAATGTATAAAGGTAAGTTAATCGCTGAGTAACCAGTGAGTTGATGAAGTAACATTAATACGGCCTAACTTTATGTTGAGCTAAACAACGGGTTATGTCGTATTAGTGTTAATTAAGCACACTAGATTATTTAATGAATAACTTAAACCCTAAAAAATTACTAAACAGTAAGTGGACTGCCACTCCAGCTATCAACAAAGAAAAACACTTTATCATTGTAGAAGTAGAATACGATGAAGAGAGTAATGTAATTGAATGCATTACCGAGTCGGTATTTTCTAAAAATCAGTACCAAATACGCTGGCGAGATTTAAAAGACACACAAAAATGGCGTCAAGGCTGGAAGTAGTTAAATTGTTTTTATACTTTAAAAACGCCAATTTGTTATGCCCAACTAAATGCAATGCGCTCCCTTTTTAATTCCTGCCTTTTACTAAATTCGCCATTTGGCAACAAATGCCTGTTTTTTACAGGCTTGCCATGCTTTTAAAAAATAAACGCTAAATATTTTTTAAATATCAATATATTTCAATTGGTTATGTTTTAGGTTTTATGACGTTTAATTGTTTTAATTAAGCTGTTCAGCTTTAGTTTATTCTAAAACTTTCCCACATTATGTTTTTAGTTAGCTTTTAGCTCATGTGTGGCTTTTTTATAAATCATAAACTGCTGATTTTAATAGTTTATTTTAAGTGGCTCATCTAGCTGTTGCTAAAAAGCAACAAAAATACCCCTCGAAACTTAATTTTTTCATATACTTATTGTATAACTCGTTGTTTATTAAGTAAAAATAAAACATGGCACTGAAGTTGTAATAGCTAAGCTGTATTAAGCAAAACGTGGGTAACGCCAATTGGCTACTCCCCTAACCCTATGAAGGATTTCATTATGAAAAAGGCACAATCAACATTGGTATTAATGGCTTTAGCCTCTTCATCAGCGGCTTTTGCAGTAACAGATTTTGACACACTCGATAAAGATGGCAGTGGCACATTAAGCCCGTTAGAAGCATCTGCGGATGCTGAATTAATGAGTCAGTTTACAAAACTTGATACTGACAAAAACAACGAGCTATCTAAGAGTGAGTTCGACAAAGCATAAGGGAGTGCTTTGAGTAGTTAACGCCCAGTGGCACGTTAATTCTGAGTTGCCAAAGACAACCTAAGTAGGCAAGGGAGCTTACCATAAAGAATAACAAGGACAGTGTAATACATAGGGCATTTTATTATAAACGCATAGCGAAGGAATCGATATGTAAAAGCGATACCCGACTTTGCTTGCAATAGCGCTAGTATTTTCTGGCACATTTGCAAAGTTTGATACCAACACTAGCGGTAAACTTTTTAAAGCAGAGGTTTTACAAGCGTAGACGATTAATGCGCTGTGGTGTAAGCATGATTCTGAGTTGCCAAAGACAACCTAAATAGGCAAGGGAGCCTATTAAAAAGAATAACAAGGAAGTGAATTGTAACCACCTCAGTGCAAATTTATACAGGTAATGCATATTATTGAAGGATTACATTATGACTAAGCTGAAAACAACACTTGTACTTATCACCTTGGTGTCATCATCGGTGGTATTGGCAAATACAGAGTTTAAAACACCTATGCAAGGCGAAGGTGGTTTAACAAACCAAAGTGATCAATCAGCAGAACAAATAATGCAGCAATTAAATATGCAAAGCCGAAATGGCCTAACCGAAAACGATTTTTTTGAATACAAATAACCGATTCTCCCTTTATGGATCTCAGAAAAGGATTTCTTCCCCTTTGCCAAGCACTTAGCCTAAGGAAATGATTATGAAAAAATTTATCGCATTTCTAGCACTTGCCTCTTCATCAGCGGCGTTTGCCGCGGTCGACTTCAACAGTTTTGATGCCAATGGTGATGGCGTAATTAGCAAAACAGAAGCACAAGCCAACGCACAGTTAGCACGGTTGTTTGATAAGCTCGATACAGATAAAAATGGTGAGCTTTCACAGCAAGAGTTTTCTAAAGTACAATAATTTTATGGCGTAGTTTTACGCGCTTAAAATTTATCAGGTCATACTCACAAAGCAGTTAAGTAACATTTACTTAGCTGCTTTTTTTGTGTATGGCGCAAGCATAACGGCTTTTTCACCAAAGAGGTGCAAATGAGCGCAAGTTAAAACTTTAACCTTATGAATAAAAACACTTTTTACACTTGGTTTTAAACTTGCTTAGTTAACGCTATAGCAACTGAGTGAGTACACAATTATGGCGCGAATGAGTTATATAAGTAGTGTTGAGCGCTACCATGAGTATGAGCAAGTAATACACAGCTTGCTTGACTCTATTTTAATGAGTATTGAAGATGGGCTTAACAAAAATCGAGATACGCGTTTTTTAGTAAAGCAATATCCCTTTTTAGAGCTGCAATATTGTTTAAACGAATCTGGGCTTCAGCAAGGCAATAACGTTTGCTTTAAGCGTGCCTATAAAAAATTAGCCGAGCAAGGCAATCAGCAAGATTTAAGTGAGCGCCCTTACTTTTTACAATCTAAACAAACCGATTCGGTGTGCTTTACCGATCCGTATATTTCTATCGCAACGAATCATTTATGTATTTCGGCTATTAAAGAGTTAAAAAAGCCAATTAACCAGCAGCATTATTTAGTGTTAGACGTATGCTTAACCCAGTTAATTGAGTTTGTAATGGGAGACAGCGCGCGTGCCGGTATTTCGCCTTATTTTAAAGCGGGTTATGGGGTGATTGTGGCGTGTTTATTTACTTTGGTACTCTTTTTACTGGGCATAGTATTTAACGATATATATGCATTATTAACCCACTTTGACTCAGCGTCTGATCCCCTCGAGCCCTTTAGCATTATTATATATATTACTTTAGCGTTGGCCGTGTTTGATTTAGGAAAGACCATTCTCGAAGAAGAGATTTTAATGCATAAGGATATATTTAGGCACTCTTCTACACGGCGCACAATTACTCGGTTTATATCTACCGTGCTAATTGCAATATCTATTGAGGCGCTATTAACCATGTTTAAGGCAGCGTTGGGGCAGGATGAATACTTATTACCGGCCATTGCGATGATGCTTGCGGTGGTAGGGCTTTTAATAGCCTTGGCTATTTATGTGTATTTAGGAGCAAAAGCCGAAACCTTACTAATGCGGGCGCGCTCAAAATTAAAATCCTCCAAGTAGGAGGATTTTAATGCGATTGGTATGATTATTATTTAGCTTTAAACTTTACCTACTAATGCGGCTTATCTTGCTCGCGCTTTGCTTTAAAGTCTGAGGCACTCGTCCATGTAGGCCAATCGCCATTGTTAGCAAGCTGCGTGGCTATATCAACAATAAGCTCTATGTCTTGCTTTACGCCACCTAATGACCACTGCGGCGAGTAATCGTCGGCTTCTTTATGGTATTTATGCGCAATGTAATCAGGGTCGGTATCGCCAAGACTCATAAATAATAAACTAGGCACACCTTGCTTAGCTAAAGAAAAATGATCTGATCTAAAAAACAAACCGTTTTGCGGGCGAGGGTCCATTTTAACAACGCGACCTTGCGCTTTTGCCGCGTTTGCTAGGTAGTTTTCTAGGGTGGATAAATCTTTACCGTATTGCAAAATGTAATCAGTGCCATCTAGCACATTCATTCCGTCAATATTTAATAGCCCGACCATTTGTTTAGTGGGCACAACGCCACCGGTTGCAAACTCTTGCGAGCCAATGAGGCCAGTTTCTTCTGCGGTAAAATTAGCAAATAAAATAGAGCGTTTAAACGGTGTTTGCTGGTGGATTTGATTCATAATGCGGGCAATTTCAAGTGTGGCCGCTGTGCCAGAGGCATTATCCACTGCGCCGTTATAAATTTTAGGGCCGCTGTCGGTTTGCTTGGTACCAAAATGATCCCAATGAGCACCTATTACCACGTACTCATTAGGGGCGTCGCTTCCTGTAATTTGCGCAACTACGTTATGTGACTTGGCATGCGATACTTCGTTTTTAAATGAAAGGTTGGCTGTTAAATTAAGCGCTGTGGCTTTAAAGTCATCACTTAAAGCCTTTTGTTTTAAATTTTGATAGTTAAGCTGCGCGGCATTAAAAATTTGCTCAGTAGTATTAAGTGTTAGCCAGCCCATAACTGGGAGCTTAGAAGCGTTTAGGTTATTGTCCATCAGGGTGTATTTAGTCCCTGTGTTTGAGCTTTCAACCACGCCCCAAGGGTAAGCCGCAGGGGCAGTTTCGTGTACAATAAATACCGCTTTGGCACCTTGGCGTGCGGCTTCTTCGTATTTGTAAGTCCAGCGGCCGTAGTAGGTCATAGCGTTACCTGTAAATAACGCATCGTTTTGTGTAGCAAAGCCAGGGTCGTTTACCAATACAATAACGGTTTTACCTTCAACATTAATGTTTTCGTAATCGTTCCAGTTGTATTCGGGGGCATTAATACCGTAGCCCACAAATACAATGTCAGAGTTTCGTACATCTATTACTGGCTGTAATTGCTCTGTACGGGCGGTAAAATCGTTACCTGCTTTAAACTTTAAGTCGCCCACCTGCAATTGCATATTTTGATTGGCCGTGACCATTGCCATTTTTACCGGCTGTAAAAACTTGCCATTATACGCCCCAGTTAAACCCATAGCTTCGTATTGCTCGCTCAAGTAACCCACTGTTTTTACTTCACCATGAGTAAGTGGGCCGCGACCTTGAAAGTCATCAGAGGCGAGCGTTTTTATATGCTGTTTAACGTTATTTAGGCTTACGCCGGGCGTATTTTCTAAAGAAGAATGCTCGCTTGCAGGTTCAGAGCAACCAAAGAGAGCGACTAGCAGGCTTAGGCTAGCGCTTTTAAAAAAAGTAGAGGCCATAGTTTTCTGAATAGTTTTAAAAATTGGCTTTTAATATAAAGGAAGCACTGATGTGAGTCGAATATTTATCATCTTGCCAGTTCTATTTTTCAAAAATTGAAAATTGCCGGTGTAGGGTATATAAATAATCGACAACAATAAATGGAGCACACACAATGAGCCAATCTAAAAAAAGCGGATACCTGTTTATAGGCAGCGGCGTAGCATTTTTTGCAGCAGCTTTGCTCGCACAGCAAGCGATGTTTTTTGCTTTAGCTGCATCCTTTGTAGTGTTAGGTACAATTAGTATAAAAAAAGCGGCACCCTAGGCGCTTAATATTTTAAAGCGCCGCGCTGATATCAATCTGTTTTATAGCGTACCTTAAAACGTAAAAAACCAGCAAATAGCTGGTTTTAATCATATAGCAAGTAACTAATTACTCATCTGCGTATTTTACGCGAATTTTGCTTTTATCAACGCTTAATTGATTAAGTGCTTTAATAGCGCTTCTACTTTCTATGTCGTTTGGCATTTCTACAAAGGCAAAACCTTTTGATAAACCAGTGTCTTTATCAAGCACCAAGTTACAGGTAGTTACTTTACCGTGTGCTGCAAACAACGTGCGAAGGTCTTGCTCTGTGGTAGCGCGAGACAAATTACGAACTAATAATTTCATATATAACCTAAATAAGGGGTTCGCTGAGGATTATCTCAAGTAACTTGGTTTTAACCTAATTTTATTTTTACCCTTTTATTTAAAGTTGTTTTTTACAAATAGCTTAGCTAACAATTTCTTCTGTTTGTTCTTTGGGTATTTTAGCTGTAGGGTGCGGTAGCTCAGGGTCAAAAAGTGAGCCTGTAAATGCACCGGTTGTAGCGCAAAGCGCCGCGGTAATTAGCGGTCAAACAGCTGTAAGTATTGAAAATACCCGCGATATAGCAATTACAGGTGAACTATCTATAACGGATGCACAAGCCAATGAGGCAGTATTTAAAACGCAAAGCAATAACATCACAACTTATGGTTTATTTAGCTTAAATGAGGATGGTAATTGGTCATATACACTTAATGGCGAGCATGCCACTGTGAGTGCATTAAACGAAGGCGAAACCTTACTTGATGAAATAACTGTCACATCGGCAGATGGCACCGAAGCGACAGTGTCTATAAGCATTATAGGCACTGCAGGCTCTGATGATTTTATAGTAACGCAAGAAACAACCCTCAATGCCGATGGCGAAAACACAGGGCTAAGTGCTTATACATTAATAGAAAATGCGTTTAGTGAAGGTGCAATTGAATCGCCTGATATGTATAGCGGTAATCATCAAAATATTGTGCATATTATTGAAGATACTGACTCAATCGTAGGTAATCACTTTGTGTTTTTAGCACATCGTGATGAAGACCAAGATAAAGATAAGGGCGCAACCGACCGCCAGCGCAACGAAATAAAAGCCTTTGATAAATCGCCCGCCGCAACGCTTGCCTTTAAAGACGAAACCGTACGATACAGTTGGAAGTTTAAAGTCTCTAGCGAGCTTGAGCTGAGTAGTAAATTCAGTCACTTTTTCCAAATAAAAGCCCGTAACGATAGCAACGACAATACCAATGGCAACGATGACCAACCTATTATTACGCTCTCTGGTGCACAAAAAAACAGTACAGGTAATCAGCTGCAAGTACGTTATAGCGCAGGCTTTGATGAAAACGGTAACAGCACAGGGCTTGATAAAAACCTTATCGAAACCGACTGGTCACTCATTACTGATGAATGGATAGCGGTATTTGTACAAGCTACTTTTAGTGAAGCGGGGCAATTTGAAATGACCCTAACCCGCTTAAGTGACAACGAAGAGCTATTTAGCATTAGCGAGCAAAACATAGATATGTGGCGTGGCTTTAGCGATGATGACTTTGCCCGTCCTAAATGGGGTGTCTATCGTTCAATAGTCGAAACCGATAGCCTTCGCGCTGAAGAAGAGCAGGTACGATTTGCTGATTTTGTGATTAAAAAAGGCGTTTTAGCGCAGTAAATATTTGCCTAGTTTTTTATCGTGGCTACTTACACGTTGTTGAATAATAGCCACTATGTGGCGGCGTATCCACTGCAAACCGGCATCGTTGTCTTGGCGCTTATGCCAAATAACAGAGACAGGCGTTGGTGGCGTATCAATAGGGCTTTTTAAAACCACGAGCTTATTGGTAAATATTTCCTGCTCAAGCGCTATTGATGGGAGGACACAAATAAGATCGGTATTTTTAAGAATATTAGGTACATTTGCCGCGTTATTTACCGTCATCGCTACTCGGCGTTTTAACCCTAATACTCTTAGTGCTTGATCAGATGGCCCTAAAATATCGCCCGTAATTGAAACTAATAAATGATCTGTATTAGCAAAGTCAGTAATACTTAAAGGGGCATTAGCAAGCGGGTGGTCAGGGCGCATAAGTACAACATATTTAGGCTTTAATAAGTGCTCGGCTCTAATAACGTTTTCAGACAGGGTGTAGCGATTAATTGCCAGTTCGGCTTCGGCGTCTTTAAGTACATTGGCAGCCTCTACCGCCCGATTAGGGATTGCATGGATATTGATGCCTGGGGCCTGCTGCTCAATAATTTTACGAAGAGGCCCCCATATCATTTCTACAAATATATCAGCGGCAGAAATACGAAAAGTGCGCTGCGCTGTCGCTGGGTTAAATTCACTTTGGTTTATAGCATGCTCTAATGATCCAAGTGGCCCCTGTATTTGCCCCCATAAATTGTTAGCAAATGCTGTAGGTTGAATATTTCGGCCATCTTTTATAAATAACTCTTCTCCCCACGCTGCGCGCATACGTGCAAGCGCATTAGATACCGCAGGTTGTGTCAGCGATAATTGCTCTGCTGCCCGAGTGATACTGCCTTCAGTCATGATGGCATCAAAAATCATTAGTAAATTAAGCTCTTGAGGACGCATATAGCACCGTTAAAAATTTTAAATGTTAGATTATTTTACATCATTTTTAGTGATGTGTTTTATACAATAATATAATTATTTTTATGCTTTTGCCGCGTTCATAATATAAGCAGATTTTAACACAACTCGTACAGCAAGAGAGTTAACCATGTCAGCTATATATAAATTTACATACACGTTTATTATTGCGCTATTAGCGATAATACTGGGGGCATGCAGCGATAAGCCAAGTTCTATTCAATGTAATGATGATTCTACGCAAGGGGTGTCCGTAGAAGTGGCCGAAGTAATAAGTCAGCGAATAACCGAGTGGGACAGCTTTACAGGGCGGCTAGAGCCGCCGAAAATAGTGTCTTTGCGTCCTCGCGTATCTGGTTATATTGAAGCGGCAGTATTTGAAGAGGGTGAGCTGGTAAATAAAGGCGACACCTTATTTTTAATTGATAGCCGCGAATTTAATGCACAAGTAAACCGCCTAACAGCGCAACTTGATGAAGCAAAAAGCCGCTTAAAACTAGCAAAGCAAGATTTTAATCGAGCTAAAGAGCTATTTAAAAGTAAATCAATATCTAAAGAGTTATTAGAGACCCGAGGCGCAGAGGTTGACCAGGCAAATGCCTACGTAGCACAAAGTAATGCATCCCTTGAGCTTGCACAGCTAAACAAAACCTTTACACGCGTAGAAGCGCCTATTTCTGGGCGAGTGTCTCGTGCGTTAATTACCGAGGGCAACTATGTCAGTGCAGGGCAAACTGAAATGACCTCTATTGTCTCTACAGAGCAGGTTTATGCCTATTTTGATATTGATGAAGCAACATGGCTTAACTATCAACAAGCGCACCTTGATAACAATCAATCTACCGCGTTACCTGTGGCGATGCGTTTAGCGAATGAGCAAGATTACCAACACTGGGGCAAGCTTGATTTTGTTGATAACCAAGTAAATACCCAAACCGGTACATTACGCGTGCGGGCTGTATTTAATAATCAAGACGGCGCGCTTTTACCTGGGTTATTCGCCCATTTAAAATTAGCAGGGGGCAATACTGAGCAAGGTATTTTAATTGCTGAGAAAGCCATTGGTACCGATTTAAATAATAAATACGTTTTAACGGTTGATGAGCAAAATAAAGTGCAATACCGCGCCATTACTTTAGGCGACAAAGTGGGTGAGCTACGAGTTATTAAACAAGGTTTAAAAAGCGGCGAACGCATAGTAGTTAATGGCTTGCAGCGCGTGCGCTCTGGCGTACTCATTAAGCCAGAATTAATTAATATGGCAAAGCAAAGTACTTTAAACGAGTTACAAGCATGGCAGCAAAAGGTTGATAATCAAAACCGCTTAGCCAATGCCGAGCCAACACTTGAAATAGGCATGTAATAATGAATTTTTCTCAGTTTTTTATTCATCGACCTATTTTTGCAGCGGTTTTATCTATTCTTATTTTTATAGGGGGTGCCATAGCTATATGGCAGTTACCTATTACAGAATATCCAGATGTAGTACCCCCCCACGGTTGTTGTTACAGCTAACTACCCAGGTGCAAATCCTAAGGTAATAGCCGAAACCGTGGCGACAGTGCTTGAACAAGAGATAAACGGCGTAGAAAGCATGCTGTACCAGTCATCGCTTGCAAACTCTGCCGGCACCACGACATTAACAGTCACCTTTGCGATAGGGAGCGATCCCGACGAAGCAACTACCTTGGTACAAAATAGGGTTAATAGAGCAATACCTCGCCTACCAGAGGAAGTACAAAGGCTAGGTGTGGTCACCGAAAAGTCATCACCGAACCTTACCCTCGCGGTACATATAACTTCGCCTTCAGGGCGATACGACAGTTTGTACCTGTCTAATTATAGCGATCAATTTATAAAAGATGAGCTAAAGCGCATTAATGGTGTGGGCCAAGTACGTGTATTCGGCGCAGGCGATTACAGTATGCGTGTGTGGCTAGAGCCTAACAAACTAGCGGCGCTCAATTTAAATCCAAGTGATGTAGTCAATGCTATTCGCTCGCAAAATCAGCAAGCTGCGGCAGGAAGCCTAGGCGCACAACCCATAGGCACCAGTGAGTTTCAATGGCTTATCAATGTAGAAGGGCGCTTAATAGAGCAAGATGAATTTGAAGAAATAATCGTAAAAACGGGCGATAACGGCGAAATTACACTGCTAAAAGATGTTGCTAGAGTAGAGCTAGGTGCAGATAGTTATACCCTTAGGCCACTTCTTAATAATGAATCAATTGCCGCTGTGCCTGTTTTTCAAGCACCAGGCTCTAATGCATTACAAATTTCTGACGATGTGCGCGCTAAAATGGCTGAACTGTCGGCGCTATTTCCAGAGGGTATGGGCTATGAAATAGTGTATGACCCTACCGTATTTGTAAGGGGCTCTATTGAAGCTGTAGTCGATACATTATTTGAAGCGGTTTTATTAGTTGTGTTGGTCATCGTGCTGTTTTTACAAACATGGCGAGCATCTATTATTCCGCTGGTGGCAGTGCCAATTTCATTAGTGGGCACCTTTGCTTTTATGCATTTAATGGGATTTTCACTTAATGCGTTGTCGTTATTTGGCTTGGTGTTAGCAATCGGTATTGTTGTTGATGATGCCATTGTTGTGGTCGAAAACGTTGAAAGGAATATCAGTGAGGGATTAAGTCCTATTGATGCAACCACTCAAGCAATGAAAGAAGTAACAGGGCCTATTATTGCCACTACTTTAGTGCTTGCTGCGGTGTTTATTCCTACTGCGTTTATGAGCGGTTTAACAGGGCAATTTTATCGTCAATTTGCTCTTACAATTACTATTTCAACAGTGCTTTCTGCTATTAACTCGCTTACGCTAAGCCCCGCGCTGGCTGCGTTATTACTCAAACCTCATGGGCAAGACAACGATTGGTTAAGTCGTGCCATTAATAAATTATTTGGCCGTTGGTTATTCGCGCCTTTTAACAAAATGTTCGATAAAGCCTCGGGTAAATACACAGGAGCCGTTGGCCGAATAGTGCATAAAGGCGGCATAATTGGTGTGCTATACGTTGGTTTACTGGCCTTAACATGGCAGCAGTTTGAAAATACGCCAACAGGGTATGTTCCGCCGCAGGATAAAATGTATCTCGTCGCTTTTGCGCAATTACCTAATGCAGCATCGCTAGATCGCTCTGAAGCAGTGGTTCGCCAAATGTCAGAGATAATCAGGGCGCACCCAGGCGTTAGTGACGCCGTTGCCTTTGCAGGTTTAAGCATTAATGGTTTATCTATAAACCCAAGTTCGGGGATGATGTTTACACCGTTAGAGCCGTTTTCAAATCGGCAGGGCCCGCGCATGTCGGCAGCTGAAATAGCGGAAGATTTAAATAAACAACTTAGTCAAATAAAAGGCGCTAATGTTGCTATATTTCCACCTCCTCCAGTAAGGGGAGTGGGCACCATTGGTGGCTTTAGGCTGCAGCTTGAAGATAGAGGCTCATTAGGGTTTGACATCTTGCAGCAAGTAACAAATGAAGTCATTGCTAAGGCTAAAGCCGACCCCGCCCTTGCTAATGCGTTTACCAGTTTTACAACCGACGTACCGCAGCTAGATGTAAAGGTAGACCGTAAAAAGGCGCTAAGCTTAGGGCTTGAAATAAACACCTTATTTGAAGCAATGCAAGGCTATTTGGGCACAGTTTATGTGAACGACTTTAATTTATTTGGTCGCACGTATCAGGTAAATGTGCAGGCCGATGCACCGTACAGGGAAGATGTAGAGCAAATTAAGCAATTAAAAGTGCGCAATAAAAATGGCGATATGATCCCCCTTGGCGCAGTGCTTAGTATTGAACATAGTTTAGGGCCAGATAGAGTAATGCATTATAACGGCTATGTTACGGCTGAGGTTAACGGCGTACCCGCACCAGGGTATAGCTCTGACCAAGCTAAAGCCGCAATAGAAAAAATACTCGATGAAACATTGCCAATGGGTATTGCGTATGAGTGGACAGACATAACCTATCAGCAAATTTTAGCGGGCGATACTTCAATGTATGTATTTCCACTTATTGTATTGCTTGTATTTTTGGTTTTAGCAGCGCAGTACGAAAGCTTACGTTTGCCTGTCGCTATTATTTTAATTGTGCCTATGACATTGCTAAGTGCACTGATTGGTGTGGCTATTTATGGTGGTGATAATAATATTTTCACCCAAATTGGCTTAATAGTGTTGTTTGGACTTGCCACTAAAAACGCTATTTTAATTGTTGAGTTTGCAAAAGAGCTGCAAGATACCGGTATGGATGCATTTAATGCCATTAAAGAGGCGAGCCGGTTGCGATTACGCCCAATATTAATGACCTCAATAGCATTTATTATGGGGGTTGTACCTATGGTGTTTTCATCGGGAGCAGGCTCTGAAATGCGCCAAGCTATGGGCGTTGCGGTATTTTCTGGCATGATAGGCGTAACGGTATTTGGCTTAATACTTACACCTGTGTTTTATTATATACTTAAACGCAGTGGTAAAAATTAAACCGACAAAAAAGCCCTTAGCAATTTAATTGCTAAGGGCTTTTTTAATGCGTTTTAAAAAATAATTATTTTACTTCTTTACCTGCAGCTTGTTGGTCAGCGTGATAGCTTGAACGAACAAATGGGCCAGAGGCAGCATGCGTAAAGCCAATTTCATCAGCGTATTCTTTTAGTGCGTCAAATTCCGCTGGTGGCACGTAACGTTTAACCGGCAAGTGATGCTTAGAAGGCTGTAAGTATTGGCCAACGGTAAGCATGTCAACGTTATGCGCACGTAGGTCACGTAATACTTCTTCTATTTCACTAATTTCTTCACCTAGGCCAACCATTAAGCCTGACTTAGTTTTTACCTCTGGGTGCGCTTCTTTAAAGCGACGAAGTAATTCTAACGACCATTTGTAATCGGCACCTGGGCGCGCAAGCTTGTACAAACGCGGGGCAGTTTCTAGATTGTGATTAAACACATCAGGTGGCGTTTCAATTAAAATCTCCAGTGCGCGGTCCATACGACCACGAAAATCTGGCACTAAAATCTCAATAGTAATAGTTGGGTTGTGCTTACGGATTTCGCGAATACAATCGGCAAAATGCTGTGCGCCGCCATCACGTAAATCATCACGGTCAACCGAGGTAATAACCACGTAGCTAAGCTTCATGTCTTTAATTGTCAGTGCAAGCTTTTCAGGCTCTGCTGCATCAGGTTTTAATGGGCGACCATGGGCAACATCACAAAATGGGCAACGACGAGTACAAATAGCACCTAAAATCATAAAGGTAGCAGTACCGTGGTTAAAACACTCAGAAAGGTTAGGGCACGAGGCCTCTTCACATACTGAGTGTAAGCCGTGCTTGCGCATAGCTTGTTTTATACCGTCGATACGCTCGGTAGATTTTGGTAAGCGAATTTTAAGCCACTCTGGCTTGCGCAACATTTCAGTTTTTTCTGTAGGTAAAACTTTAACGGGGATCAACGCCATTTTTTCTGCGTCGCGTAGTTTTACACCTGGTTCCATTTTGACTGGTTTATTCATTCGTTTTCAAACCCTTCAGTATGCTTAACCTGTGTTGCATTAAGCTTCTTTATCATGTGTTTTACCAGCCCTTCACCTGCTTGTGCTAAGTTTTGAGGGCCGTTTAATTCTTTCGTTTGCACCATGTTCATGCCGGCATAACCACACGGGTTGATGCGTAAAAACGGGCTTAAGTCCATGTTAACATTTAATGCTAATCCATGAAACGAGCAACCACGACGAACACGTAATCCTAATGATGCAATTTTACTGTCGTTTACGTATACACCGGGTGCATCGGCTTTTGCGTAGGCTTTTATATCATACTCATTAAGGGTATCAATAATGCACTCTTCAAGCCATGTAACAAGCTCGCGCACACCAATTTTTAAGCGGCGCAAGTTAAATAATACATACATCATTTGTTGGCCGGGGCCATGGTAAGTAACTTGCCCGCCACGGTCTACCTTTATGACTTCTATGTCACCAGGGGCGAGTAAATGCTCATCTTTACCTGCTTGGCCTTGTGTAAATACACTCTCGTGCTCTACAAGCCAAATTTCATCTGGCGAGCTGTCGTCACGGGTGTCGGTATAGGCTTGCATTTTTTGCCAAATTGGCATGTAACGCTGACGGCCTAGTTGGCGTACGATTAAAGTGTTTTCGTTCACAACAAGTCTCAACTATGGCTTAAAGCATATGGCGTACGTCATCAATGTTGCTGATCACGTTGTAAATTTCTTCTATGTGTTTACCGCTTGTCACTGTGGCAACAAACGTTACCGACTCATAATTGCCTTTACTGCTTGGCTTTACTTTTGGTGCGTAGTCACCAGGTGCAATAGGTTGTAATTTAGCTAAAATTTGTTCCGTAAGGTTAACGTTTGCTAAACCCATAACTTTAAATGTGAACGGACATGGGTACTCAAGGTACTCATCAAATTTAGTATTTTTAACAGGTTGAACCACGACGGTGACTCCTCAAACAAAAAATGTTGGCTACGTGAGATAATATCAATCCGCAATAAGACTTAATCATTTTGCGGGGCTAAACGTGTTGCTACCTGCGTTACAAAATGCTCATTCAGAACAACTAAATAGCGATTTATTAGCCAAGTTATCAACACGTTTTTCCAGCCTCAAAATAGATTACTTAATTAACCGAATTGGTATAACGCTAAGCGTGACTGGCAGGTTTAGGGTGATCCTGCTTATATGGGGCGCATTCTAGCATTTTTCAAGCAAAAAAAAACGCCTCATAACTGAGGCGCTTCGTTTAACAACCCAACGACTGTCGGGTTATTTTTACGTTTACATAATTTGTAAACGTAAGTAGTCGTAAATTTTGCTAAAGAAGCTGCCTTCTTCCACTTCTTCAAGTGTTACTAGTGGGTATTGTGCAATGTCTTCGCCCTCTAGTTGTAAGAATAACGTACCTACTTTAGTGCCTTTCGCTAATGGTGCTTCAAGCGTGTTGTCTAGCTCAAAGTTAGCTTTAAGGTTTTTATGTTGACCACGTGGAATGGTAATTGGGGTATCTTCTAAAATGCCTAACGATACATTTTCTTTATTACCCATCCAAATACGTTGTTCTGCAAAGCTGTCGCCTGCTTTGTAAGGTGTAATTGTTTCAAAAAAGCGAAATCCGTAGTTAAGTAGTTTTTTGCTTTCTACTTTACGTGCGCGCTCGCTTGATGTGCCCATAACAACCGCAATTAAACGCATGTCGTTTTTAGTCGCAGACGTTACTAAGCTGTAACCTGCCTCTGATGTGTGACCCGTTTTAATACCATCAACATCTAGGCTTTCATCCCATAACAAAGAGTTACGGTTGTACTGTTTAATACCGTTGTAAGTAAACGATTTTTGCTTATAAAGTGCGTACTCATCAGGTACATCACGAATAAGTGCAGCGCCTAGGGTCGCCATATCACGTGGGGTAGTGTAATGCTCGTCTGTATCTAAACCGTGGCTATTAATAAAGTGGCTGTTGCTCATGCCTAATTTAGCGGCATGGGCATTCATTAAATCAGCAAATGCGCTTTCGCTACCTGCAATGTGCTCAGCCATGGCTACACACGCATCATTACCTGATTGAATAATAATACCGTGGTTAAGCTCATCAACACTTATTTGCTTGCCTACTTCAATAAACATTTTTGACGATTCAGGGAAGTTTTTAGCCCAGGCTTTTTCGCTCACTGTAACCATATCGGTGGGTGCAATGTTACCGGCGTTAATTTCTGTGCCAATTACATAACTGGTCATCATTTTAGTTAAGCTTGCAGGGGCTAGCTTTGTATCAGCTTCACCTTCAGCAATCACTTTACCTGTTGTAAAGTCTACTAAAAAATAACCTTTTGCATTAATTTGAGGTGGAGCCGGAATAATTTGGGCGCTGGCTGAAAATACGGCGGCTGTGCAAACTAAGCCGCATACACCTTTGAGGATTTTATGTTTAATTGATTTCATCATACTCATTAATGGTTAAAGTTAAAAATTCGCGTTAGTCCATCTTATACCCAAACTACCCCGAGATGCGAGCGTCGTTGGAATTAAAAACAACATAGACAAGGCATTGATTGTCAATAATAGTCACTCTATTGTTCAAATCAATAACGCAGTATAAATCGTTTTTAAACCACGCTTCAGGGCGTTTCACTGAGGCTGATTTTCTGTATTGTTATTTTTTAAAAGGGATTGCCATTTAAAAAATAACACCTAGATTTTAAGCCCCAATACAACGCTGAATCCTACATTTTGGCGTGGTTTAGGTATTTGTCTTACTGAGTGTAAAGCAAGAACGCGTTTTGAAATTGGTTTTGTTTTAATTTTTTTAATACGTCTTGTGCATGCTGGGCATCTTTAATCGGGCCCAAATGCAAACGATAAATGTTGTCTGCTTTTACTATATTAGTAGGTACTTGATACTGCAGGCGTAATGTAGAAGCTAATGCTTCAATATTGCTAAGCGTACTACCCGCAGCTACCTGTATATATGTTTTACGTGCAGGAATGCTGTCGAGCGTAATCGCCTCTAGCTTAACCTTGGCTGTACCGTGAGTGTAATAGCCTAATTTATAAGCAGCAGCATACGAAAGATCTATTATTCTGTCATCATGAAACGGCCCACGGTCGTTTACACGTACAATCACCGATTTATTATTGGCAGTATTAGTAACGCGTACAAAGCTTGGCAGAGGTAAGGTTTTATGCGCAGCACTCATGGCAAACATATCGTAAATTTCACCGTTTGAGGTATGGTAGCCATGAAACTTACGGCCGTACCACGAAGCGATCCCTTCTTCTGTATACCCTTTTTCATCAAGCATTGGCGTATAACGTTTGCCTAATACCTCGTAGGGGCGACTTGCACTGGCACTTTTTTTAACATCCACCACAACGGCATCTTGCATTTCAAGTGCGGTTGGCGCGCGTAAAGGTGCGGCATCGTGCTCCATATGATAACGACTATTAGAGCCGCTACTACATGCGCTTAACATAAATATTAAGGCTGAAATAAATAACAGCTGGGTAGGCTTATTCATTATTTTAAAAGCATCCTTTTATCTGTCGCAATTGACATAATAATGCCAAATCCGGCCATTAACGTCACCATAGAGGTGCCGCCATAACTAATAAGGGGTAAAGGTACACCTACAACAGGCAACAAGCCCGATACCATGCCTATATTTACAAAAATATAAACAAAAAAGGTGAGGGTAAGGGCGCCGGCCAATAATTTACCAAACGCATCTTGCGCGTTTACCGCAATGTATAAACCACGGCCGATAATGAATAAGTACAGGCTTAATAAAACACACACACCAAATAAGCCAAACTCTTCACTTAATACCGAAAATATAAAGTCGGTATGGCGCTCTGGTAAAAATTCGAGTTGTGATTGCGTGCCTTGCAACCAGCCTTTACCTTCTATACCACCTGAGCCGATGGCTATTTTGGATTGAATAATATGATACCCCGAGCCAAGCGGATCGCTCTCTGGGTCTAAAAACGTTAAAACGCGCTGCTTTTGGTAGTCGTGCATACCGTAGTGCCAAAATGGCCATGCTGCCAGTGCGACAATCGAGCTTAAAAAGCCAATTAAACGCCAGCTTAAACCCGATAAAAACAACACAAATATTCCTGAGCTGGCAATCAAAATTGAGGTGCCTAAATCGGGCTGTTCTTTAATTAATAAGGTAGGCAGCATCACGATGACAAAGCCAATAATTAGGTGTAATGGACGTGGCGGAAGTTGGTTACGGCCAATATACCAAGCCACCATCATAGGGACCGCTAGCTTCATAAGTTCTGAGGGCTGAAAGCGAGTAATGCCTAAATTTAACCAGCGCTGAGCGCCTTTTGAGCTCACGCCAAATAGCAATACGCCCACCAACATGAGTAACCCAACACAGTAAAGGGGGATCACTAAGCGTTTAAGAGTCGCGGGGGAGAACTGTGCAAGCACTATCATGCCTATAATAGCGCCGCCCATACGGGTGATATGGCGGATCATCATGGCCGAGTCTTGGCCGCTTGCGCTATATACTATGGTGATACTGCCTGCCATCATAAGTAATAAGGCAATTAGTAACGGTAAGTCTAAATGCATGCGCATCCAAATCGAGCGCTGGGTGTTTAATACGGTCATTGCGCTGTATTCCTAGCAACTTCTATTGGGTTTGCTGCAAAATAGTAATCCATTAGCTCACGTGCAATAGGTGCACCCACAGAGCTGCCGCCACCGGTGTTTTCTACCACAATTGAAACCACAATTTTAGGGTCGTCATACGGAGCAAATCCAATATAAATCGCGTTATCGCGTTGGCGCTCCTTTAGTGATTTTGCATCGTAACGCTCACCTTGGGCAATACTCACTACTTGCGCTGTGCCTGTTTTACCCGCAGGATCATAATTAGCGCCTTTAAATGCACGGTGTGCCGTTCCTGTTACTTTTTTTACGGTATTGTGCATGGCATCGAGCGCGATACGCCAGTTATCAGGGTTATTAAGCACTACCGGCGGTTTTTCTTCGTTATTAATTTGCGTCACTTGGTCTTCTTTTTTAGCCACTTGTGCTAAATGCGGCGGGTGGTTTATGCCTTTATTAACCAATATGTTAGTCGCGTTAGCAATTTGAATAGGGGTGGCAGTCCAATACCCTTGGCCAATCCCCACTGAAATAGTATCGCCACGCCACCACGACTCTTTAAAGCGGCCTTCTTTCCACTCTTTTGAGGGCAGTATGGCTGTGGTTTCTTCGTGTATGTCTATTCCCGATAAGTCACCAAAGCCAAAGCGGGCCATAAAATTACTAATTTTTGTTATGCCTAAGCGGTATGCCGCATCGTAAAAGTAAGTATCGCACGACTCTTCAATTGCTTTGTAAACATCTACGTGGCCGTGGCCCCAACGTTTCCAATCGCGCCATTTATGTTCAACATTCGGTATTTGAAAAAAACCAGGATCCCACACCGAGGTGCTTTCACTGACAATGTTTTCTTCAAGTGCCAGTATGGCCATATGCGGTTTTACTGTGGAAGCTGGCGCATAGCGCCCTTGAGTAGCACGGTTAATTAGAGGGCGGTCGGGGTTTAGCAGTGCTTTATAATCTTTACTGCTAATACCATGGACAAATAAATTAGGGTCGTAACTTGGGTTTGAATAAAGTGCTAATACGCCGCCATCTTTGGCATCCATTACTACAACCGCGCCGCGCATATCTTTAAGCGCATGTTGGGCTATTTGCTGTAAACCTATATCTAAGGTAAGCACTAAATCACTGCCCGGCTGCGGGGGGGTCATACTTAATGTGCGAATAACACGGCCGCGGTTATTTACTTCAACGCGTTGAGAGCCGACTTGGCCATGCAAAAGCTGCTCGTAATATTTTTCTATGCCAAGCTTACCAATATCGTGCGTAGCGCGGTAATTTGTGGCTTGGTCTTCTTGTTCTAACTTATTAAGTTCTTTGCGGTTTAGTTTTGCAACGTAGCCTAATGCATGGGTTAGCGTATCGCCATATGGGTAAAAGCGTGCAAGGCGCGCCTCAATGCTAAAGCCCGGAAATTTATGCTGATTAACCGCAAATTGGGCCACTTCGGTTTCATCTAAGCGGGCTTTTAGTACTTGCGACTTAAAACGACGCGTATGCTTTATATCATCAATAAAGTCTTTTTTTTGCTGCTCGGTAATCGTAATTATTTTGCTAACTTGCTCAAGCGATTTAGCTAAATCGTCGACCTCTTCAGGAATAACCTCGAGGTTATAAACGGGTTTGTTTTCAGCAAGCAGTACACCGTTGCGGTCGTAAATGAGGCCACGGTTTGGCGCAATAGGAATTACTTTAATACGGTTATCGTTAGAGCGGGTTTGATAGTCGGTATGTTCTTCTACCTGAATGGTATAAAGATTAGAAAGCAAAATTGCCACTAAGCCTAAAACAAAAATAAAACCCACAAAGGCACGCCGTGCAAATAAGTTTGCCTCAGCGGAATGGTCGCGTATTGTGGGTCTTTGCTTAATCATAACAAGGCGTTACTCGCGATGATAAGGATGGTTGTTATTTAAGCTCCAGCCTCGGTATAGGCTTTCGGCAACAATAATACGCACTAAAGGGTGCGGTAACGTTAAGTTAGATAACGACCATTTTTGCTCAGAGGCGGCAATGCACTCAGGGGCTAACCCTTCAGGGCCGCCAATAAGCAAACTAACGTCGCGGCCATCGAGCTGCCACTTTTCCATATTTTTAGCAAGCTGGTGAGTATCAAGTGGTTTACCTGTTACCTCTAGGGTAACAATGCGATTGCCTTTTGGAATAGCGGCTAAGGTTTTTTCACCTTCGGTGTGCAAAATGCGTTTAATATCGGCATTTTTACCGCGTTTACCGGCCGGAATTTCTATTAACTCAAGCGCCATATCTTTAGGAAAACGGCGTTGGTACTCTGCAAATCCGGTTTCTACCCACGCTGGCATTTTTGTGCCAACGGCAATCATTTGTATTTTCACGTATTACTTCCAAGCTCAATTAAAAAATAGTGGCGCTTAGCCCCACAGTTTTTCTAGATCGTAATAGCTACGTGCGTGATCTTGCATCACGTGTACAACTACATCACCTAAATCTACCAGTACCCATTCGCCTTCGTCTTGACCTTCGTAACCTAAAGGTTCTTCGCCAGCGTGGCGAGCTTCTTTTGCTACGTTATCGGCAATTGATTGCACATGACGCTTAGAAGTACCCGAACACACAACCATGTAATCGGTAATGTCTGAGCTGTCACGTACGTCTAGTTGTACCACGTCGCGTGCTTTCATATCGTCAATTTTGTCTAGTGCAAAGGCAAGTAGTTGTTTCGAATCCAAGGTATTGTCTCAATTTTAAATTTAATAGCGTGCATTTTAACATGCTAGGGGGTTTTAATCATCACTTTGATAAAGCTGGTGTTGCTTAATGTAGTGACTGACAGGTTCGGGTAATAGTTCATTATTTTTATTGGTTTTTTTTAATTGCTCTCGAATAGTGCTTGAGGCAGCATCAAGGGTTTCACCAAGTAAAAAATAAAGCTTACCAAAGTAGTGTGCGGCAAGTTGCTGTGGCGCTTCAGTGTGGGCATTACTGATATAGCTTTTAAGCGCTTTATTTGGGTTACATGTTTGCCCCGGGCGATGATAAACCACTATATGGCATAGCTGTGTAATTGCTTGCCATTCATACCATTTGTCGAGGTTATTAAACGAGTCCATGCCCATTAAAAAAAGAATTGGCGTATCTGGGTGCTCAGCTCTTAGCTCTTGTAAACTCAACAATGAGTAAGAAGGCCCAGTACGATTAAGCTCTCTTAAATCAAGTGCAAAATGAGGGTAAGGGGCAATAGCGGCATTGAGCATATTAATACGGTGCGCTGTACTTATACCTGGCGCAGCTTTGTGCGCGGGAAGTGCACAGGGCATAAAGTACAACGTGGATAAGTTAAATGTATTTACACACTGTGAGGCCATATTTAGGTGGCCTAAATGCACGGGGTCGAAGGTGCCGCCAAAAATTGCAATCATGTTAAAAATCTTTAGTTAAGTGCGTGGCAAGGCATTGGAATATCAAGCGGCTGGCAAAACTTAATACAAATATGCGCAAGCGCTTGGTAAGGCGCAATTAAGTTACCTTGTTTGTAGCTTGAATCAAACAGTGCAAGCTCACTGCTTATTTGCTCAAGGGTATTAATATTTAAGCGGTTAATTGCATTTTGCACTGGGCCTTGCTGGTTTTTCCAAATACCATTTTTTTTAAATAACTGTGCGATAGGCTCGCCATTTAAAAGCCCTTGCTGAATAGTGAGCAAACTGGTGAGTTCTTTATTTATAGCCCATAAAATACTCACCACTTCGGTGTTATCGCTGGCCAGTTTATTAAGTACTTTAATTGCTTGCTTGGCGTGGCCATTTAATAGGGCATCACTTAAATCAAAAATATTAAACTTGGCTTGATTTAATAGCCCTTGCATCACAAGTTGCTGGGTTATTAAGGCATTACCATGCAGTAGCGAGAGCTTTTCGAGCTCCTGAAAACACGCTAACAAATTACCTTCGGTAGCGTTAATTAAGCTCAGCTTTGCTTCGTTTTGCATATTTAGAGAAAGGCGCGCTACTTGTTCATCTAACCAGCGTTTTAAATGATTCCCTGCAAGCGGGTAGCACGGTACAAATACACCGTGTTTATCGAGCGCTTTAAACCAAGCGCCACGTTGTACGTCTTGGCTGGCTTTAGCCCCTTTTACAATTAAAATGGTATCAGGGTTAATTAACTCGACTATTTTTTTAAAGGTATTACTACCTGGGGTGCCAGGTTTTTGTTGGTTTAAATCAAGCTCAATTATAGTGCGCGCACTAAACAAAGACATGCTTTGATATTGAGCTATAATTTCTTGCCAATCAAACCCTTGCATTAGGGTAAATTTAATTACCTCATCAAAGCCTTGGGCTTTTGCCGTGTCGCGTATTTGCTGCACACATTGCGCTTCTTGAAACGGTTCTTCACCAAACACTAAATAAAAGGGTTTTAAACCTTTATTTAATTCACTCGGTAACTGATTAGCATAACAGCGCATTATAGTTGCGACAGCTCTCTAACAATACGACCACTGGCTTGCTTACGAATTTCGCTAATAAGCAGCTCAAGCTCTTTTGCTTTTGCAAGTGCGTGATCGGGGTCGTCTTGGTAGTTACGATAAAGCTCAAAGCGTTTTTCAATGGCTTTTTCGCCTGGGCGTTTAACAACATAACTTACTCCGTAGGCAAGCTCGTATTCAGCCACCTGACCATTTTGAAACAACGACAAGGTTTGGCGCTCAATGCTTTCTTTGCGTAAGTAAAGCTGGGCAACATTTTTAGCCGAAGGTGTCAGTTCTACGTTACTGGCTTTAAGCTCTTTTTTAAGGTTTAAAAACAACGATGATTTTTCATCATCACCTTTAAGTGTAAGCGTTTTAAGGTTATCAGGCAGGCTAGAGGCTTTCTTTAAATGAAAGCCACAGCTGGATAACACAAAACACATTAGCACTAAGGCTAATGTGTTTTTAAGGGTGTTAAAGCTAACCATCTAGTTAGCTACCACGTTAAGTAGTTTACCCGGTACGTAAATAATTTTACGAATGGTTGCGCCATCAGTAAATTTAGTTACGTTAGACTCAGCAAACGCAAGTGCTTCTACCTGCTCTTGTGTTGCATCGGCGGCTACAGTTAGCTTAGCGCGTAGTTTGCCGTTTACTTGTACGATGATTAATTTTTCATCTTCAACAAGGGCAGACTCGTCAACTTTAGGCCATGCTGCATCTAAAATGTCACCCTCTTTACCAAGCTCTTGCCATAACTGGTGCGATAAATGCGGCGTAATTGGCGCAAGCATAATAAGCAGGGCTTCTAATGCTTCGTTAGCAATAGCAACATCTTGCGTATCGTTTAACGGCGCTTTTAATAACTTATTAGAAAGCTCCATAATGGCAGCAATTGCAGTGTTAAACGTTTGACGACGCTCAATATCATCGCTCACTTTTGCAATGGCTTTGTGTAGCTCACGACGCAGTACTTTTTGTGGGTTACTAAGCGCTGATTTATCAAGTGCTTGGTAGCCAACTGTTTTCACATCTACTGCGTATTTCCAAATACGTTTTAAGAAGCGGTGCGCGCCTTCTACACCTGAGTCTGACCATTCAAGCGTTTGCTCTGGTGGTGCGGTAAACATCATAAATAAACGCACAGTATCTGCACCGTATTGGGCAATTACTTCTTGTGGGTCTATACCGTTGTTTTTAGACTTAGACATTTTGCTCATGCCCGATGAGAACACAGGTTCACCATCTTCTTTGTGCCATGCTTTAGTTACGCGGCCTTTTTCGTCAGTTTCGGTATTTACATCGCTTGGCGAAATCCATACGTCACCGCCTTTTTCATCTTTACGGTAGAACGTTTCGGCAAGTACCATGCCCTGACAAAGTAAGCGATCGAATGGCTCGTCTGAATTTACTAAACCAAAATCACGTAATAACTTATGGAAAAAACGTGAATACAATAAGTGTAAAATAGCGTGCTCAATACCACCTATGTATTGGTTTACTGGTAACCAGTAGTTAGCTGCTGCAGGGTCTAGCATGCCTTCGTCGTGACGCGGGCTACAGTAACGTGCGTAGTACCAAGATGACTCCATAAAGGTGTCAAAGGTATCTGTTTCGTGTGTTGCTGGTACGCCATTTACCGTTGCTTTTGCCCATTCTGGGTCTGCTTTGATTGGTGAAGTAACGCCATTCATAACTACATCTTCTGGTAAACGTACTGGCAGCATTTCTTCGGTGGCGGCTAATCCGTTACCGTTTTCGTCGCTCAGCATTGGGATTGGTGAACCCCAGTAACGCTGGCGGCTAACACCCCAATCACGTAAGCGGAAGTTAACTTTACGCTCACCCACACCCAGTGCTTCTAGTTTGTCGGCAATAGCGTTAAATGCGCCTTCAAAATCAAGGCCATCAAATTCGCCAGAATTAACTAACACGCCTTTTTCAGTGAATGCTTCTTCTTTTAAATTTACTTCAAGCTCTGAGTCTTCAACTGGTGCAATTACTTGTTTTATGTCTAGGCCGTATGCTGTGGCAAATTCATAGTCGCGTTGGTCGTGTGCAGGTACTGCCATCACCGCGCCTGAGCCGTAATGCATTAATACAAAGTTAGCAACCCAAATTGGAACTTGCTCGCCCGTTAATGGGTGAGTCGCGTAAAAGCCTGTTGCAATGCCTTTTTTCTCCATAGTGGCCATGTCTGCTTCGGCAACTTTGGTGTTTTTGCATTCTTCAACAAACATTGCAATTGCATCGCTGTTTTTAGCGGCTTCTTGCGCAATAGGGTGGCCACCGGCAACGGCTAGGTAAGTTACACCCATAAATGTATCTGGACGTGTAGTGTATACGCTAAACTTTTCGTTGTTGTCGGTACGCGTAAACTCAATGTCTAACCCTTCAGAGCGACCAATCCAGTTGCGCTGCATGGTTTTAACTTGCTCAGGCCAGTCTTCTAACTTGTCTAAGTCATCTAAAAGCTCTTGTGCGTAGTCAGTAATTTTAATAAACCACTGTGGAATTTCTTTTTGCTCAACCACTGCACCAGAGCGCCATCCGCGGCCATCTATAACTTGTTCGTTAGCAAGTACAGTTTGATCAACCGGATCCCAGTTAACCGTTGACATTTTTTTGTACACTAAGCCTTTTTCGTACAGCTTAGTGAAAAACCATTGTTCCCATTTGTAGTATTCTGGGTGACACGTGGCTATTTCACGATCCCAGTCGTAACCAAAGCCTAATTGCTTAAGTTGGTTACGCATGTAATCAATGTTTTCGTATGTCCACTTAGCTGGCGCTGTTTTGTTTTTGATAGCGGCGTTTTCTGCAGGTAAACCAAACGCATCCCAACCCATTGGTTGCATTACGTTTTTGCCTTGCAGGCGCTGGAAACGAGAAACAACATCACCAATGGTGTAATTACGCACATGACCCATATGCAGTCGGCCACTTGGGTATGGGAACATCGAAAGACAGTAATACTTTTCTTTGCTCTCATCTTCGGTGACTTTAAATACCTGGTTTTCTTCCCAGTAACTTTGGACTTTTGACTCTATGTCTTGCGGGTTATATTGCTCTTGCATCTATGATTCCAGACTTCTTGCAAACTAATAAAAAATTGCCGATAGGATACCCCAAATAAAAGCCTAATCACAGCGTATAAGCACGGTTTTGTTAAAATCTCACTTTCAGTGCAGGTTAACCTATACTTATCTATGTTAAAGGCCAACACGCCCTTGATTTTGATGGAGTATAAAATGGCAGATTATAAAACATGGCTTAGCGATTTAACTAATTGGTTAAAAGATGTAAAAGATCACGAAGTAAAAGATGCAATGACCCGATTTGTTGAATCTGAGCAAGCACTTAAAGACCTAGGCAAAGAAAAATACGGACTCTATAAAAGTTATTTGCAGCGCGACATAGAACACGTTCAAGAAAACGAATCGCACTATAAATCGCTTGCATGGCAAGAGCTTAAAGAGTCGTTATGGTATGAGCTTTCACACATAGAAGACAAAACCCAGCTAGAATGGCAGTCCCTTAGCCAAGATTTTAAGCACAATGGGATGTATCACGCAGGCGAATGGATAGCCATGGGCACATTAGTATGTAAGAATTGCACCCATAGTTTTGATATTTATCACGCTACACAAATTACACCGTGCATTGAATGTGATGGTATTTATTTTAGCCGTAAGGCATTACAACCCTAAATATATGTATTAAGTGGCTTGTAGGCCACTTAATACGCCCAAAGCCAGCGAGTATGTTGGTACAAAAAGAAGTTAGAATGACGAAAAAACTGCTGCCATTATCTGTTTCACAGCTCGCACCGAGCATTTCTACTAATCACGTTAGCACGTGTATGAGCAATCCATACCCAGAGCAACTTACCTTTATAGGCCAACAACGCGCCCAAAGTGCGCTCGACTTTTCACTTGGGATGGAGCTGCCAGGCTACAATGTTTATGTAATGGGTGAGGCCGCGCATGGCCGATTTACACTCGTAAAAGACAAACTTAAACAACACGCAAAAGATCGCCCCACACCTAACGAGTGGTTGTATGTTAATAATTACGACGACCACCGCGAGCCAATTGCGCTATTTATGCAAGCAGGGCAAAGCAAGCAGTTAAGTGACGACATAGACTCATTTTTAGATGAAGTACTCGACACCTTTCCGGCAGCGTTTGATAACCCAGCTTATCAACGCAAAAAAAAGTCAATCGAGAGCGAATTTAACGACGCTTACGACAGCGCTATTACCGCAGTAGAAGAAATGGCGCTTGAGCAAAGCGTAGCGCTAATAGAAGAGAAAAACGCCGTAGGTTTTGCGCCTTTAGTTGAAGGCAGGCAGTTAAGCGATAACGAATTTGCCGCCCTAGATGAAGAGCTTCGTGATGAGTTTTTTGAAAAAATAGAAAAACTAGAAGATGCCTTAATTGAAGCGCTGATTGAGCTGCCACGCTGGAAACGCGAATCAAAAGAAAAACAGCGTAATCTAAAAAAGGCCACAGCCGAGCAAGCTACAAAGCCATTATTAAAAGACTTAGAGCATAAATACGCTGCACATATTGGAGTGCTGCGCTACTTAAAAGACATTCGCGTAGAAATAATTGATGCAGTACTTGAGTGGCTAGACGATGAAGATGAAAGCGAAGAAAGCAAAGAAGATTTTGACCGTAAAGGCATGCTTACCGACTTTTTTGCGCCTAACATTTTAGTTGAGTTTAAAGAAGACGATGCCGCACCTGTAGTGTATGAGCCAAACCCAACATTTGGCAATATATTTGGCAAAATTGAGTATTCAACATCGCAAGGCTCGCTTATAACCAGTTATCGCTCTATACAGCCTGGTGCATTGCACCGTGCAAATGGCGGTTACTTAATTATGGATGCCGAAAAAGTAATGGCCAACCCGCAAGTGTGGGATGGTTTAAAGCTTTCGCTTAAAACGCACCAAATTAAAAACGACCTACCGTATCAAGACAGCTCAGTAGGCAGCAGTTTTACACTGCGCCCGCAATTAATTCCTCTTGATGTAAAAATTATTTTATTAGGCTCGCGCGATTTGTATTACACCATAGGTGAGTACGATGAAGAATTTGCAGAGCTGTTTAGAGTACTTGCCGACTTTGATTACTATTTACCAAGTAGCGATAAGCTTCAGTACCAATTTATTACTAAAGTGAGTGAGTACTGCCAGCAAAAGTTAAAATGCACAACCACAGAGGCCGCCATGGCGCGGTTACTTAAATTTAGCTACCGCCAAGCAGAGCACCATAATAAATTATCGGCGCGCTTTGCCGATGTGCTTGAGCTGGTGGCTGAGGCCAGCTTTTACGCCAAGCAAGATAAGCAAACACTGATTGATGCGCATCATATTGATGAAGCCATTGAAGGTAAGCAGTACCGCACCGGCCAAATAAGCGAAAACATGCTAAGCGATATAAAAGAAGGCCACACGCTTATTGCCACACAAGGCCAAGCCATTGGTAAAGTAAACGGCTTAACAGTGCTGCACATTGGCGATACGTCGTTTGGTACACCCGCACGCATAACCGCCACCGTATATGCCGGCGCCGATGGTGTAATAGATGTTGAGCGTGAAGCCGAACTAGGTAAAGCAATTCACTCAAAAGGTGTAATGCTACTTACCGGTTATTTAGGTAACAAATATGCCCAGCATTTTAGCTTAACGCTAAGTGCTAACATAGCTATAGAGCAAAGCTACGGGTATATAGATGGCGATAGCGCCTCACTTGCTGAGTTATGTGCGCTTATATCGGCTATTACCAGTTTGCCTATTAGCCAGTCTATTGCCCTTACAGGCTCTATTAACCAACACGGTGATGTGCAAGCCATTGGCGGTGTAAACGAAAAAATAGAAGGCTTTTTTAAGCTGTGTAAAATGCGCGGCTTAACAGGCGAGCAAGGCGTTATTATTCCAAAATCTAACCAAGTTAACTTAGTACTTGATGATGAAATACTTGAAGCGGTTGAGCGCGGTAAATTTAATATTTACGCAGTAGAAACTGTAGACCAAGCACTTAACTTATTAATGGATATTGATGCAGGCGATATTATTGACGGCGAATACCCAGAGGATTCTGTTAACGGTATTGCTTTAGCGCGCTTAAAAGACATAGCCGACATAGTTAATGGCAATAGCGAAGAAGATAAAGAAGCCGATGAAGATGAGGAAAAACACTAAATGATCAATATAATTTTAGCGGTGATCATCGCTATATTTTGTTTTTTAATTTTTCAAAATAGTAAAAAAGCAAAGCAACAAGCTGGCATTAATGCGCAAATTGAAGCCGACTACCTTGTCGCTAACGCAAAAGTAGAGGGCGTAATAGAAACCGCCTCAGGCTTACAGTACAAAGTGCTGCACAAAGGCGAAAGCGAAAATACACCTAACCCTACTAGTAAAGTAAACGTGCATTACCACGGCACGTTAATAGATGGCACCGTATTTGACAGCTCAGTAGAGCGTAAAACGCCAATAAGTTTTGGTTTAAATCAAGTTATTAAAGGCTGGACCGAAGGCTTACAACTTATGAGCCCAGGCGATAAATACATATTTTATGTACCGCACCAATTAGCCTATGGCGAAAAGCGAGTGGGCAGTATTCCACCTGCATCACTGCTTATTTTTGAAGTAGAGCTTTTGGCTATTGAGTCTTAATACACGCGATAAAAAGTGTTATTAACTTTATAAAAAAACCCGTTAGCTAACGGGTTTTTTATTGAGTTTTTTTAAGTTATTTAATATTAATACCAATTCGCTTAATTAAGTATTATTGCGGTTTGGTATAACTTTAATTATTTGGCCACCGCTGCCATAGAAAGCTTATTAAGCACCACAGCTACTTTATTAAGTACTTCTTCGCAGCCTTTTATATTGTGGCGTTCTTGCAAATAAGTGGGGCTGTTATAGGTAAGCCAAACTTGGCCATTGTTGTCTTGAGATATATGTACTTTTTGCGGTAAATCTATCGCCACACTTTGCTGGCACTGCATTAACGGTGTGCCTACCTTTGGATTACCAAAAATAATCACTTCACTTGGGGCCAATTCCATATCAACATTTTGAGCGTTTTTTTGATGATCTACCCGCGCAAAAATGGTTATCCCTTTGTTACTGGCTATTTTTTCAAAACGGTTAGCTGTTTCTTGAACAGAGTAATTACTTTGGAAACGTACTAAGCTGTCATTCGCACTTGCCACGGCCGTGGCCGAGAGTAAAATAACCCCTAAAAACAGTCGGTTTAACATGGTTTGCTCCTCATAAAAAGGCTGATACCAATTCGCTTAATTAAGCGGTTTATTTTGATGCTAGAAAAACGTGTTTATAGCTAGGCAAAAAATTCGCTATTTAGTCGTTCTCGGCATTGCCCTAACTTCTGCATCCATACAGTCGTAAATGAGCATTTTTTAACGCAAGTAGCGACACGTTTAGCCCCACAAAATGATTAAGTATTAATGCGAATTGCTATTATAAAGCGTATGAAAAATACACACTATCTGAGTTCCTTATTTGGTTCAACACTGCGCAAAGGGAATATGTATAAAACGTGAGCATAAAAGTCTTTAAGTACCTATTTTAGTTGCGATTAATTCGAAAAATAAGGATGAATATGAAATTATTTGCATTGCATATAGTAATGATAGTCGTTATCATTCGCGGCGTTTTATACACCTCTTTTCAGGATCAACATGTTTAACCAAAAATACTTGGCGCTTAGTATTGCTGCGTCTTTTTCTGCTTTTTCTAATGTGGCATTTGCCGAGCAAAATAACGAAATTGAAACAATAGAAGTAACAGGCCGCGCTCAGCAGTTTTACCTAGAAACCGAAAGTAAAATTGGGACTAAAACGGATTTAGATCTTATTAAATTACCGCAATCTGCGCAGGTATTAACCGAGCAGCTTATTATTGACCAAGCCGCGCGCGATATCACCGATTTATACCGCTCAATAGCCGGGGTAAGTGAGTACAGTTATTCGGGCGTTACTTTTCGTGGATTTAGAGACGATGCCGATGTATTTTACGATGGCGTACGCGGCGACCCGTACTCGGGCTTTGGTGTACCACAATTATTTAATGTTGCACGTGTAGAAGTATTAAAAGGCCCAGCCTCTGCGTTATATGGTGGTGGTGAGCCAGGCGGTATGATCAACTACGTGACTAAAAAGGCAAGTTATACGCAAAGTAAAGAGCTAAAACTAACGCTTGGCAATTACAACACACATGGCGCCTCACTTGATATGACCGGCGGTTTAACCGACACCATGGCATACAGAGTAGGTGGTTATTACGAAGAGCAAGACAGCTTTCGTAATAACGCAGATTCAAAAAACAGTGAGTTTACCGCTGGTTTATTATTTGATTTAACCGATTCAACCACACTAACCACCACTGTTGATTACATTAAGCAAGACTTAGGCGGTAACCGTTTACGTGGTGTACCGGTAGATGACAACGGCAACTTTTTAGTTGACCCTAGTTACAACGCAAATGAAGCATTTGACTACCAAGACATGGAAGCGTTAGTGCTGCAAGCCGAGCTAAAGCATTACTTTAATGATGATTTTTCTGTAAGTAGCACACTGCGTTACATGGATAACGAACGCGACCAAGCCTACCATGAGTCGCAAAGTTGGGTAGATGTAAACGGCGATGGTGAAGCAAACATTGATGACGAAACCATTAAACGCGAATACCGAAAGCAATACCGCGCCAACGAAGAAACAAGCTTAACCACCGACTTTGTTTATAGCTTTGAGCAAGGCCAATTAGCACACCAAGTATTATTTGGTGGCGACTACCACATAGTCGATACCGAGTACGATTACTTACGCGCCCGTTATGAAGCGGACGGCGTGGCTAACTTAAACATATTTGACTTAAATTACGGCGAAACCGACCCAAGTACTTATAACCTTACCGACATGAACCGCGATGGTGTTGAATCCGACCGTTTTGGCGTATACGTACAAGATGTTGTAAGCATTAACGAGCAATGGACCGTGATTGCCGGCCTGCGTTACGATTATTTTAAAGAGCTAAATAAAGAAACCGGTTACAGTTACTCAGATAACGATGTAACACCGCGCGTGGCCGTTACATACCAACCTGTTGAAAATACCTCGTTATACATAAATTACTCAGAAAGCTTTAATCCAGCATCATCGGGTGACCAAGAAGATGTAGAAGGCGAGGGCAACTTAACCCCAGAAACCGGTAAACAAACCGAAATTGGTATGAAAAACCAATGGCTAGATGGCAAAATTATGAGCACCTTTGCTATTTACCAAATTAATAAAGAAAACGTAGTAATGAGTAACCCAGACGACACGGGCGCGGGTGACGGCATTGCAGCACTTTTAAATATTGGTGAGGTAGAAAGCCGCGGATTTGAAACAACGCTGGTGGGCGATTTAACCGAGCACTGGACGCTAACCGCTAACTACGCCTACAACGATACACTAGTTATTGAAGGTGTGACCGGTGATACTATTTCAAGCACCTACGGTGATGGCTCTCGCTTTGCTAATGCGCCGCGCCACCAAGCTGGTTTATGGTCGCGTTTTGCGCTTGATAGCATCGACTCGTCTATAGCATTTGGCGCAAATTACGTAAGCGAGCAAATAAGCCAAGATGGCCAAAAAGTTAAACCCTTTACTGTATTTGATATGAGCTGGACTACGCGCTTTGACGATGTGTTATTAAGCGTAAATATTAATAATATATTTGATAAAGAATACGCAGTAAGTGGCTTTAGTGAGCGTAACGGTCACTTCCCAGGCAGCCCACGAGAAATAGTAGGCCAAGTAACCTATAAATTTTAAAGCAATTTAAGCGCGAGCTTATCTCGCGCTTATTTTTTATCGCTATTAAAATTAGCGGCTTCTTGCGCTGTGTTAATAGCTGTAATAGGGAAGGGGATCACAATACCTTCTTGGTTATAGCGTTTGTGTAGCGCTTTAATAAAAGCAGACTTAACCCAAAACCGATTAAAGTACTCTTTTGCGCGCAGCATTACGGTAAAGTTAATGCTTGAGTTATCAAAGGTGTGATACACCACAAAGGTATTGTAATCATCAACCCCCCATTCATGGTCAATCAGTACTTGGCGCGCAACTTCTAGCGTTACTTGCTCTACAAATTCTAGGTCTGAGCTGTAGTGAACGCTTACATCAACAGGTACACTCAGTTCTTTTTCGGGGTAAAAGTAATTAATAACACGCGATTTAGAAAGCTGACTATTCGGAATAATAATCATATTATTTGGCAGCATTTTAACCCACGTAGAGCGCCAACCAATTTTCTCTACAAAGCCTTGCTCCTTTGACTCAAGCTCAATAAAATCCCCCACCCGTATGGGTTTATCTATAACAAGCTGCACGCCCGAAAAAAAGTTTTCAAGGGTGGGTTGCAGAGCAAGCGCCACCGCTAATGATGTAATACCTAACGAGGCAATTATAGGCGTAATAGAAATACCCAAGGTGCCTAACAGCACTAAAGCCCCGACCGATAAAACGCTTACCCTAACAATGCCTTTAATAATACTTTGCGAATTAAAAATTACCGCCGACTCTTTGCTGTAGTAATTAATGGTGCCCACAAAAAAGCGGTCAAAAAATAAAATAATAGCCACTAAGCCCAAAATAATATTAATGGTCGAAAACGAAATATAGCTCGCAACCGGCTCGCCTTGTATTAATAACCCTTGCTCTATAATGGTGAGTAGCACAATAATTGTGCAAAGGGTGAGCGGTTTAGAGATAGAGGCGATAAGTAAGCTATCGAATATAAATTTAGTGTGAGAGGTCCACTTTTTAAGCCAGTACATTATAAAAAAGCGGATACAAAACAAAGCTATAGTTATAGAAACTAAACAAATAGCAATAACAACCCAAGGTTGCTCTGTTAGGTTGTAAAAAGTAGTAGCAGACATTACTTACCTCTCTTTTATAAACTTAAAAGAGTAAGCAGCAAGTTATGTACCTATATGAATAGTTAGCCAAGGCAAGGAAAGAGAGGCTATTTAAATAGCGTTAAACTGGCAAGCTAATACCTGCCAGTTTTAATGAAGGACTAAGGCCGTATATATTTCGAAGTTAAATTTATACTTTTTTAGCTATCCACATACCGCCAAGTACGGCTGCAAAAAATAACCAAAATTCCATTTTAAGTGAAGTAAGTTGCACAAGGCCCGGGCCTGGGCATATGCCGCTTAATCCCCAGCCCAAACCAAACAGTACAGAGCCAGTGATTAGCCGAGGGCTAATGTTTTTGACATCACTTAAAGTAAACGTTTCACCAAGCAGTGGTTTATCTTTTTTGGCAACCCAAAACCATGCCAGCATCATTATTCCCATAGCCACAGCCATTACAATAATTAAACTGCCATCCCATTGATTTTGAAAATTTAAAAAGTTAAGTACTTTGTCGGGGTTTGTCATACCACTAATGATAAGCCCTAAACCAAATATAAATCCTAAAATAACATGAATTACTGCTGTCATTTTTTTAACCTACTAGGTTTGCTGTAATTATAGCCACGGCCATAAATGTACATGTTGAAACCCACGAACGGGTAGAAAAACGCGACATGCCACATACGCCATGGCCACTTGTACAGCCATTAGCTAATGAGGTGCCCATACCGACAAGTAGCCCAGCTATCACTATAAGCACAGGCGATAAGCTCAGCTCACCTTCTAATAAAGATGGCGCAAATATACGCACTGCAATACCGGCTAATAATAGCCCTGCAATAAAGTATAATTTCCAACGCGACTCAGCCGTTTGCTTATTAAAAACAGATTTAACAATGCCTGATATACCGGCTATTTTTCCGTATAAAACCAGTAATAGTGCGCACGCTATTCCTATTAAAGCACCCCCTATAGCTGCCGCTATTGGCGTAAACTCTGTAACCATTTTATATTCCCCAAGCAACCGACACACCTAGGCCTGATTGCTCCATTTCAATTGATATTTGTTGGTTTGGCGCTAAGTAGTTAGCACCCGATACTTTTTTAGCTGGCGAGTAAAAAGCCATTGCATTTAATTGTACCGTGTTACTAATAGAATGGCTAAAACCCGTAGTAAAATGCCATTCTTGCACACCTGGCGCTAAAATATTAAGTAAAACGTTTGATGAAGGAATAGGTTGCTCTGTATACGAAATACCAAAGCGAATTTTTTGTTTTGCTGTACGCTGCCACTGATAGCCAAGTTTATAAATGGTCATATCGTCCCAACCAAAACCTGCGCCTGCATCGGCACCTAGTGGAGCCGACATTAAATTATCAATCGGGTTAGCAATGCTGTTTACTTCACTGTAATTTATTTTTTGCCAATCAAATACAAGCTGGTTGTTTGGCGTAATTTTATAAGCTGCGCCAATTTGAAGCGAACTAGGTAAATCAAATCCACCTTGCTCTGCAAACAAACCTTTATAGCTATCAAACTCTTGCATAGATACTGATGAGCGGTAACTTGCTCCCCAGCTTAATGACGAGTTTATATCTTGGCTAATACCTAATTGAATACCTAAGCCTGTGCTGGTGTCGGTACCATTATTTGTAAGGGCTTCGGGCGATTACGAAAAAGGCGCAAAGTTTCCAAGGCCTGTAGCTTTAAACTGCTGCACTGCATAAATTGGTGATACACCAAGGCGTATTTGCTCGTTAAGTTTGTAGCTTATTGTTGGGCTAATAAACATTTGCTTTAAATCAACACCCGTAGTGCCAGCATAAAATGTGCCTTCAGGCTCTGAATCGGCGCTGTAGTCGGTGTTCATACCGCCATTACCATAAACTAATAAGCCAATACTTACTTTGTCATTAAGCTGGTGGCCAATAGCAAACTCAGGAATAGCAAATAAAGTGTTATCACTTTTTTGGGTTTTTGCTTGCAGGTAAAATGCGTCAGGGTAAAAGGTATCTACATCAGATGCTGAGTATTTTCGATCAGGCGAAAAAAGCTCTAAGCCCACAGATAATTGCGTGCCATTAGCTAAAAAGGTAGCAGGGTTATTAGCGCCAGACATTAACTCTTCAGATAGCGCAACACCCGCACCCGCCATGCCTTTGTGGGTCATGCCATAACCATGAGTAAAATACCCATTGGTAGCAAATGCGTTAAACGAACCTAAAGTAAGGGTTAGGGCCAAACCAGATACTAACTTATTTTTCATTTTGATAGACATACGTAGTGGGAAAACGCGGACAATAGCTAATTTTCTATATTCAAAAAAGGAATTTATATCGATTACTTATAGTAAAAAGGAATACTGAACGCGATTGGTAAGCCAATGTTTAGTGCAGTAATTATTAGATGGTTTAATACTGATATTAAATCAATCATTTACCTAAAAAACACAAAGCGGTGAAAAGGGTTCACCGCTTTCAGGGCTAATTACATAGACTCAAGTGTTTTACCACGGGTTTCTGTAATGTATTTAGCCACAAAAAATATGCTAATAAGTGCCGATAAAGCATAAAAGCCGTACGCACCTGCAAGGCCAATGTTAGCCAGCATAATAGGGAAGGTCATGGTAATGGCAAAGTTAGCAATCCACTGCGCGCTTGCAGCAACAGCAAGCGCTGCCCCACGAATACGGTTATTAAACATTTCGCCTAATAACACCCACACAACAGGGCCCCAACTTAAACCAAAAAATACCACAAATAAATTAGCCATAATAAGCGCAAACGTACCCATGTTATCGCTAAGTACAAGCTTGCCTGCTTCATCAAGGCCTGCGCTGCCAAATATATAAGTAAGCGCGCTTAAGCTGATAAACATACCAATACTGCCTACTAATAGCAGCGGTTTACGGCCAATTTTGTCAACAAGGGCAATAGCAATAAAGGTCGATACAATATTAGTCGTCCCCGCTAATACATTTATAAATAACGATTGCGACTCATCAAACCCAGCAGCTTGCCAAAGCTCAGAGCCGTAATAAAATACCACGTTAATACCTACAAATTGCTGAAACACACTCAGCGCAACACCCGCCAATACAATCGGGTGTACTTTTTTACTGCCATCAATAAATAAATCGCGAATACTTGGCTTTTTATCGCTGCGTAAGGAGCTTTTAACATCGCTTATTTGCTCAGCAACGTTGTCGTTCGAAATTTTACTAAATACTGTTTTTGCATCGTCTACTTTACCTTGCGCCACTAAATAACGAGGCGACTCAGGAATAAACAACACACCCACTAAAAACAGTATTGCAGGCACAAGCTCAGCCCAAAACATCCAGCGCCAAGCGGCTATATCAAGCATTAAAATATTTTGCGCACTACCTGCTGCATCAGCAATTAAATAGTTACTTAAAAATGCAGCAAATAAACCCAATACAATAGCGAGTTGTTGTAATGTAGCTAAACGACCACGAAGGGCCGGTGGCGCAACCTCTGCAATATAAGCTGGCGCTAATACCGATGCAGCACCAATACCTAAGCCACCAAATAAGCGGTAAAAAATAAACTCGGCCGAGCTTTCGCTAATGCCTGAGCCAAACGCACTAATGGCAAAAATAATCGCGGTGATGATCATAATTGCACGGCGACCAAACTTATCAGCCAGCGGCCCCGCGGCAAGTGCACCCACGGCACACCCTAATAATACCGAGGCAACATTAAACCCCGTAGCTACACTGCTTGAATTAAAAGCATTACCCAGTGCCGACACTGTGCCGTTAATAACACCCGAGTCAAAACCAAATAAAAAGCCACCAATAGCAGCCACTGCAGAGATAAAAATTACGTAAAAAAGAGAGCATGTGCCCAATGTGCGCGCCGGGCTATTACTGCTCGGCGAGAGAGGTGATGTCATAATTGTGTGTCCTGGTTTTTATTATTGTGTACTTTACTATATTGAGACGTGTGGTGCTGCGTATTTTAAACGAATTTTATCTGGGCTAACTCTTTCATAATCAATATTAAAATTATTGTTTAATACTTCTAGCAGTCCTTTAATATCGCCCGTTTTGAACATGCCAGCTACTTGTACTTTTTTGAGACGGTCATCCTCTGAAAGCTCGAAATCTATATTTGTATAGCGGCTGATTTCAGCCATGGCTTCAGCAAGTGATTCACCTCTAAATATTAAGCTACCTTTACGCCACGATAATCTAGCGGCTACATCCATAGGATCAACTTTTTCGGCCGCTTTAGCAATTTTACCTTTGAAGCTTAAATCAAGTTTTTCTCCCTTTGACACCGAAGTTGAACTATTTGATAAATACTGACCTTGTTTATTAGTCCCTTGGGAAAGATTTGGTAACGGTTTGGTACTTTGCTCTGCAACAAGGACTTTGCCATCTGTCACAATCAGTTCTATTTGCTTTTGACCTACTTCTACATTAAATGCAGTACCAACAGCCTGAATAACTTTATCACCAGCGATAACACTTAAAGGGCGCATTTTATCGTGAGCTACGTCTATATGAATTTCGCCACGCAGTAAATTTATTACGCGAGTGTGTTGGGTATACCTCACTTGAACAAAGCTATTTGTGTTTAAGGTGATTTTACTTTTATCAGAAAGCAGTATGTCCTTACTTTCACCTACGTCGGTTTGAAAATTAAGCTGTTTAGCAACCACAGCTGATTGATTAACCGGGTAAAAAAATGAAAAGTTAAACGCTTCTTGAAAAAAGCTAAGTGCAACAGCTAATAAAATAGATGCAGCTGTTGCACCTAACCACACAGGGAGGCGTTTTTGTTTTACTGGTGTTTGTGGAAACAGATCTGACAAGCGGCTGAGGTCGTCCATTTTGTCCCACAGCTGTGCTACTTCAAGTAACACCTCTACATTTTTATAAGATTGTGACAACCATTGCTTTAACGCTTGTTCTTCGAGCTTAGACAGTCCACGATCAAGTTTAGCCAGCCACTCACTTGCTTTATCAAGGCGCGCATCGTCGCTAGTGTTTCGTTCGTTTATATGATGAACATTACTCATTCCTCCCTCCTGCATTTAGCTGCGAAGAAGTATTTGGTTGCCCATAAACACTTTTTGTAGATTGACGCATAAATTGCGTACAACGTTTCATGCCTGTTGCTATATGTTTTTCCACGGTACTTTCACTAAGGTTTAATTGAGCAGCAATTTCTCGCTGCGAATAACCATACACTTTTTTTAATACAAACACTTTACGGCACTGCACGGGTAAAAGCCGTATGGCTTCACAAAAATTAGAAAATTCACTATCGGTGAGTGCTTTTTCGTACATTTCGTCTTGCTGGTGTTCCGCTAAGAGTTGCTCTAACGCTTCCATGTTGTCGATCCCATCGACTAGGCGTATATTGGCTTGCTTTTGGTAATCGAGCGCTAAATTTCGCGCCGTTTTATAAATAAAAGATTTTGGTGAGCTTATGTTTTCAGTGTTTTTAATCTGACAAATTCGCACATAAGTTTCTTGCACTATATCTTCAATTTCATGTGGCGGCACTATACGTGCAACTACATTTGAGAGACTTTTGCGCGAGGCCAAATAGACCTTATAAAAAAGTGTGTCTTTCGTCATTTAGTGTGTGTCTCGTGTGTGTGTTTACGGCAATTATTGTTATTGTTTTGCCAATACAAACTAAGACGAATGGTAAGAAAAAATCCGCCATTAAATTTAAAAAATAAATAAGTTTTTTTATTTTTAAATTTAATGTTCACTAACCGCAAAGGGCATAAAGCTTGTAATGTAAAGGCGAAGTGTACTACAGTTTTTGCCATTATAAATACCTTACTAAGTACTGGCTCTGTACTTTAGAAACTTTAACTTTTTAATTAATAAGTAAAAAATTGCAATGTGGACTGTATTTTTAATTGTTTAAAAATACAGTTAAAAGCGCAAACAATAAAAATAATAAAGGCATAAAAAAATTAGCATGGCTAGTCAAAAAAATAATTTATTAAAAAAAAATAAAAAAAATTTATGGAGGAAAATAAAAAGTCACTCGTCTTTGTTCTGTGTGTGGACAAAAACTATACACAAGGAATATTTACATTTGCCGCTTTGTTTACCGCTTTATGCGCTGGTTTTTAGCTTACTCACCACCGAGGTAAAAGCGAGCGCTGTAAACGATAAAGCTGTGTTTAATATTCCAAGACAAAGGGCCGATTTATCGCTAATAAATTTTGCCGAGCAAGCCGATATTACTTTGCTTTTTCCGCTGGATAAAATTCAGCAGTTACAAACAAATACTATTGCTGGCGAGTATTCAATAATAAACGCATTACAGATTTTACTCGATGGCACAGGGTTGCAACCGCATGTTAGCGAAGATGGGCAAATATCTATTTTAATAGACCCAAGTTTCGAGAGAACTGACAACATGGCTAACTATAAAAAAAATGGCGTGTCCAGTGCTGTACTAGCTGTACTAAGCACAATGGCAACGCTCCCTGCAGTCGCAGAGACAGCAGCACAAGAACCAGAAATAATTGAAGTACGCGGGATCAGAGGCTCGCTTGGCCGAGCTATGGATGCCAAAAGAGAAGCGGGCGGCGTGGTCGACTCCATTTCAGCAGAAGATATTGGTAAATTTCCTGACACAAATTTAGCTGAGTCTTTACAGCGAATTACGGGGGTTTCAATAGACCGTTCAGGCGGTGAAGGGCAGCTTATTACGGTGCGTGGTTTTGGCCCGCAGTTTAATACTGTGCTTGTAAATGGTCGCCAAATGGCCTCTGAAAATCAAAGCCGTGCGTTTAGCTTTGATACTATTGCATCAGAGCTAGTTAAAAGCTTAGATGTATTTAAAACCTCAACAGCCACTATGCAATCTGGTGGTATTGGCTCAACAGTAAATGTAAATACTGCGCGACCATTTGCGATTAGCGGTTTTAAAGTGGCAGGTAGCGTTAAGGGTATTTACGATGAAAATAGCGAAGAAACTACACCTGAAATTTCTGGATTAATTAGTAATACATTTAATGATGACACATTGGGTGTTTTGTTCGCTGTTTCTCGCCAAGAGCGCGAAACACGCTTAAACCAGGCGCAGGTAGACGGCTGGTTAGAAAATGTGGGCGTCCCAAACCCGCAAACTCAAAGCGGGCAAGCATACACCGGTAATATTTTTTCGCCGCGTAATTACGATCATAAAGTAACAACAGAAACACGTACACGTACCAATGCAAACTTAGTAATACAGTACGCACCTTCAGATGATTTAGTTATCACTGCTGATGCGCTCTATTCTGATTTTGATGTAGAAGCAGACACAACGTCTTATGGGCATTGGTTTACAGCGCCAAACTTAGAAGGCTTTGGCGGCGCTGCAGGGCCAACTGTTGATGAAAATGGCACTGTGGTTGATTTATATCAAGAGGTAGGCCTTGCCACCGATATGCACGCTAAAAAGTTTGATCGTTTAACTAACTCTAGCGCATTAGGTTTAAACTTTGATTGGCATGTAAACGATAACTTAAATATGAAGTTTGATTTAAGCCACTCAAAAGCTGAGCGTGAGGCTAATAATGGTGGCGGGGATCAGTTATCGTTGATTGGCTATGCTAACCGAGTTCGATTTGAAGTGGATGGCGGTATTTTACCTTATGCGAGTGAGTTTGCCTCTGCTAACCCTAACATTTATAGCGGCCAGCAAGAGCTGGACGGTGTTGCTTATAACCCTGCAGTTACACCTGATGGCGTATCAAACCATTTAGATACAGCCAATAGCCGAGCACATGTAATGCTACGCCGTGGTTGGGCTGTAGAAGATACCGTGGATCAGTTTCGTTGGGATAGCATTTGGCATAACGATGGTACATCAGGCCTAGTTTCGGTCAAATTTGGTGCTATGTATTCAACTGAAACAAAAAATCTTGATCGTTGGGATAACGAAGGTGTTGGTATTCACTGTACTTTTTGTGGTTACCCAGATGACCCAAGTATGGAAGGCTTAGCGCAATTTGTATTTGACGCAGGAGATGACTTTTTATCTGATGTGAGCGGCAGCGGTCGTATGCCAACGTCATGGCTTGCACATGATGGTGAGGCAAACTTTGCGTACCTTGAGCAAATAGCTGCAGCGAATGGTCAGCCTATTAGTTTTGATGCAGTTAAGCGTAATAAGTCGTTTGAGATAACTGAAGATACTTTCTCGTTTTATACAGAATTTGATTTTGAAGCTGAACTTGCAGGCATGCCTTTATACGCAACAGCCGGCTTTAGATACGAAAGCACCGATGTAGAAGTAAAAGGCACAGACGAGCCAGTTAGTGCTTTAACGATCTTAGATAAAACGGAAATGCTCGCAAACTTTGGCGCCGTAGAAAATATTTCAGCAAGTTCAGATTACGAAGCGATTTTACCTAACTTTAGTGTAAAGCTTGAAATAAGCGATGAGCTAATAGCACGTGCTGCTGTATCACAAACAATTACACGACCAACACTCGATAGTATGTCGCCTGTAACTGTAATCGAAACAACTCGGCAGGGGGGCAATTTAACATCAAGCTCTGGTAACCCTGAACTTGAACCGTTTACCTCTGATAACTTAGATTTATCATTAGAGTGGTATTACGCTGATGCCAGTTATTTATCCGCTGGTTACTTTAGAAAGAATGTTGCTAACTTCATTATCAATACCACTGAAGATTTAACCTTTGAATTGTCTGGTGGCGGATTGTTGACTGACCCTTCAACAGGTAACGATGTAGATAACCCTGATGCAGCCGACTCAACGGCTGTATTTACAAACACCTTACCAAATAATAGCGAATCTGCGATTGTTGATGGCTGGGAAATAGCCTTACAGCATAGTTTTGACAGTGGCTTTGGTTTTATGGTTAATGCAACATTTGTAGACAGTGATGCAGAGCTAGACCCTGCAGATATAACTCAAGTATTTGCATTAACAGGCTTAAGCGACTCTTATAATGTGGTTGGCTTTTATGAGAATGGACCATTTCAAGCGCGTTTAGCCTATAACTGGCGCGATAGCTTCGTACAGTCACTTACACAGCTAAATGGTGATGGTGTGACAATTGTGGAAGATTACGCACAACTTGATGCTAGCGGCAGCTATGACATTACCGAAAATGTATCGGTATTTTTTGAAGGTATTAACTTAACCGAAGAATATGTGCACAAGCGTGGTCGTTTTTCTAATCAATTATTATTGGTTGAAGATAGCGGACGACGTTTTGCGTTAGGTATTCGCGGTAGTTTTTAACTTTAATTAATAAAGTGGCTTTTACATTTAGTAATAGCCACTTTTTAAATATGCCTTTATAGGTAACAAGTATGAACCAGCAAAATAAAAAAATAAAAACAGTGGTTGTCGTTGGTGGTGGTATAGCGGGCTGGCTAACAGCCGGACGGTTAGCGGCGCACCATAAAAGTAATCCCCCCGATGGCCTTAATGTTGTGCTAGTTGAATCTCCAAATGTACCAATTATAGGTGTTGGTGAAGGCACTTGGCCTACCATGCGTAGTACATTAATAGCACTTGGTATTAGCGAAACCGACTTTATACGTGAGTGCGAAGCAAGCTTTAAACAAGGTGCAAAATTTGCCAAATGGGTGGATGGCAGCAATGATGATTTTTATTATCACCCATTAGTTTTGCCACAGGGCTTTTCAAAAACAGATATGGCAGGGCATTGGTTAAATAATACCGCTGAGTCAACGTCTTTTTCTAATGCAGTATGTTACCAAGAAGCTATTTGTGAGCAAGGGCTTGCTCCTAAAACAATTCGCACCCCAGAATATGCTGCCTTAGCCAATTATGCCTACCACTTAGACTCGGCAAAATTTGCCGTTTTTTTACAAAAACATTGTACGCAGGAGCTTGGCGTTAAACATTTTTTAGCTGATGTAACACAGGTCAATAGTGCTAAAAATGGCGATATTGCAAGTGTTACCACAAAGCAACAAGGTGAAATTAGCGGTGATTTATTTGTCGATTGTACCGGTTTTTCATCATTGTTATTAGGCGAGCATTATAAGGTTCCTTTTATGCCTTGCGATGATGTGCTGTTTATCGATACCGCCTTAGCAGTGCAAGTCCCCTATGAGAATGAAGATGAGAGCATTGCGTCTCACACAATTTCAACAGCGCAAGAAGCAGGCTGGATATGGGATATAGGGTTACAACACCGCCGTGGGATAGGTTATGTGTATTCGAGTAAATACAGTAGCGAAGCACAAGCACGAGAAAAGCTTAAAGAGTATGTTGGCGATAAAATAGAGTCGTTAACAATTAGAAAAATCCCTATTAAAAGTGGCCATCGCTCACACTTTTGGCAGAACAACTGTGTTGCGGTAGGGCTTTCGGCTGGCTTTTTGGAACCGCTTGAAGCTTCTGCATTGGTATTAGTAGAAATGTCAGCGCAAATGATAAGCGAACAACTCCCCCACACCCGCGATATTATGGATATTACCGCCAAGCGCTTTAATGAGACGTTTAGCTACAGGTGGGAAAAAATAATCGACTTTTTAAAGTTACACTATATTTTATCAACCCGTGACGATAACGCATTTTGGCGTGATAACAGAGACCCAAAAACGATTCCTCAAAGCCTACAAGATCTAATGAAATTATGGCAATACCGCGCCCCTGCTGACCACGACTTTACAAGTAACAATGAGGTGTTTCCAGCGGCGAGTTATCAATATGTTTTATATGGTATGGGCTTTAAAAGTGACTACAGCACAACTTCCTATATGCTTAAAGACACTGATTTTGCTAAAAGTCAGTTTGATAAAAATAAAAGCATGATAAACCAAGCAGTCACTAACTTACCTAGTAACCGAGAATTGTTAAATAAAATTAAGAGTCATGGCTTTAGCACTATTTAGCTTAAAAATTTACACATAAAAACAATAAAGAGACACGCATGGAAAATTTAGTCGCATTAGAGCAAAGTGCTCATCAGCATATAAAAATAGACACACAAAAAGCACAATCACACGCTGAAAACATTAATATGATCCCTGTTGTTATGGCAGAACTTAATCAAATTGCCGTTCAGCAGCCTATAGTTTTTGCAAAAAATTCAGAAACAGGGGAGTTTACACTCAATGCTTTATTAGGCTTTGAGCAACATGAGAACTTGTTTTATCAGCACTCGCAGTGGCAGGGAGTATATTTACCGCTTCAGTTACAGCGTCAGCCATTTTTTGTTGGTGATACTCATGCAAAGCAAACTCAATACCCTGTGTGTATTAATTTAAATAGCCCAGCAGTCATTAATAACCAAGCGCAAAGCCAGAATGATTTAGAACCAATTTATACCCAAAACGCAGAAGAAAGTGGTTATTTTAAAAAAATAAAGCAGTGTTTAGGGCATTTACTACAAGGCGAAATAGACAATAAAAAGTTAATAGATACCTTGTTACAGCATGAGCTACTGCAGCCATTATCGCTTGAGGTAACGTTTCAGAACAGTCAAAAAACAAAGTTAAACGGCTTATACACTATTAATCAAGAAAGACTCGCACAACTTGATAGTGATCAAATTACGCTTTTACATCAACGCGCTTTATTACCCGCTATTTATACTGTTATAACCTCACTTGGCCAAATATACCCATTGATTGAGCGTAAAAATGCGGTGCTTAATTTAGCCGATGATTGATTTTACACTTAACAAAAATATGGTGTTACAGATACACACTGTTGGGGAAGAGCAAACCCCAATTATTGTTATTGATGATTTTGTAAATAATGTAGATGCACTTATTAATTTTGCTGTGTTTTCTCAAAACGCTAGAGAAACATTTTGCGCACAAGAAAGTGATTTTTATCCAGGAGTAAGAAAAGCAGCACCGCTTAGTTATATCGAGCGGTTAAAAGACCTTGCGCCAATTATTAATTCACACTTTGATATGACAGATAAAAGCGAGTTTGATGTAATACTTTCTGCTTTTTCAATTGCATGCACTGAACCTGATGAGCTAAGGCCAATACAAATGCTCCCTCATTTTGATACACCAAATATGAATCAACTTGCTATGGTGCACTTTTTATGTGATGAAACGCATGGTGGCACTTCATTTTATAAGCATAGAGCCCTAGGGTATGAACGCATAACAAAAGAGCGACTTATGCCATATAGGCAAACTATTAAGCAGCAAGCCATGGCGCAAAAGCTTCACAAAAACCCACATTATATAAATGGCAGTACATCTTTGTTTGAGCAAGTTTACAGTGTAGAAGCAAAGTTAAATCGGGTTGTTATATACCCAAGCAACTTATTGCATTCTGGTAATATAAATGCGGCTAACGATTATGCACGCGATCCAATTAATGGGCGTTTAACTATTAGTAGCTTTGCTGTTTTACGTTAGCTTTTTATTAACTGCTCAAACTTTCAAAGTATTCTTTTAAGTTAAAAGTTGAATATGTCCCCTGAAAGCTGGTTAAAACTAATTAACCAATTAGCACGCGTAATTTATAGCGCAGTTTAGCTTATTCAATTAAAGTGGCTAATTAGTTTATTGAGTATTAATTCTTTTTGAGGCTAGATGGATGCTAGAGATTGTTGCTACTGAAGACTTAAAGGCTGCCGCACAGTTTACGTTTAACAATATGAAACCCTATTACGAAATGTATGCGGTAGATTGGGATGTAGAAAACATTTACCAAGCTACCAAAAACCTTAAAAATTTTGATATTTTGTGTAAGAGTCAACTCATAGGTGTCGTGCGCTTATCGTTTGAAGAAGGGCGTTGCCAACTTCGCGATATTCAGATTGAAACTGCTTATCAAAACAAAGGTTATGGTGCTCACGTTATTGCTAAAGTAGTTGATATAGCTCGACAACACAGCGTCAAATTCATAGACCTCAAAGTATTTCAGCTAAGCCCAGCATTTAAGTTATATAGCCGTATTGGATTTGCAGTCGATAGAAAAGATGATCGTTTCTACTACATGAGCTTGCGAGTCTAATAGCAACAGTATTAAGAGGCGTAAAGTACTTGGTTGCACTACTCTTTAGCTAACTTTAGTCAAGTCCGACTGTATTACCCTATGCAGGTATTAGTTTTTAGGAGAGTTAGGTGTATTTAATTGCTGTGTGGTCTGCTCAAAAATTTAAAAGTAGATTTAGGCCTGCAGGTTTTGGCTCATTCCTATTTGGAGGTTTTTTGGTTTACATAATTACGATTAGTTACCGTTAATAAGTGGCTAAGCTTATAAAGGGTAACTAAGAATGAGCTTTAACATATTCCCCTGTTTTTCCCTCACACCTCAAAGTTATTAAAGTATTCTTTTTGCAGCTCTATAGTAAGCGCTTTAGAGCGAATGCCTTGTACTAAGTTATATACCTCTTCTTTTGTGTAACCTGCCGAATTTAAAATAAGCGCAGCGACCAACCCTGTGCGGCCTGTACCGCCTTTACAATGTATGGCAATGGTTTGTTTGTGTTGTATGGCCTGTAATATGTCGGTTTTGTGGGTGTTCCAGCTTGATGTAAAAGGCTGTTTGGGTGCTTCGTCGTCATTTATTGGTAAATGAAGCCAGGTTATATCGTGCTTATTGCACTCACTATTAATTGTTTCTACGTTGTTTTTTTCAAGCTCCTTTTGCGGCATAAGCGATAACAGCATGTGAGTGCCAGCGGCCTTTAATGTAGCGATTGAATCCGCTAGGTTTTGCGTTTTTGTACCAGGGCAGGGCGTAAAAATAATTTTTGCGCCGTTATTGAGTGATAAAACATCGTATGGGGGCGCGCTCATGGTAAGTCCTTTATTTTTAATAAATTTACTTTTATACGCTCACTATAGCGTGTTTTAGTTACAAGTTTAAGATTGAATAATAAGCACAAATGCTAGATACTGTTTTTATATACAGTTGTGGCGTTGTTATGAAAAAAGAATTACCAGCAAAATACTATTTAGCGCATTTTAGAGAGCTTATTGAGTTTGTAACAAGTAAATGTATGCATTTACTTGAGCCTAAACATAGTGAATTTATTAGTAAAATTAACCAACTAGATGAGCAAAGCCAATGCATGTTGGCGCGTGTGTATTCGCGCAAGCCTTATTTAGTGCAGGCGCAATCGCTCAATTATGAAGAAATAACTTCGCCGCATCAGGCTATTTATACGCTAAAAACAGCGGGTATTTTATATGAGCCAAACGCACAGCATTACAAGCAGCTTATAGCGCATTTAACCAAGCCCATGTTGGTGGAGTTACTCAGTAATTACAGTGAGCAAGTAAGCTTTAAGAAAAGCGCAGCTAAAGGGGAGTTGGTCACTATTGCGTGTCAGTTTTTTAGTGATCGCGCAGATGATTTAGCCCCTTTATATAGCCAATATGTGATAAATAACCGTGAAGTTTATTACGAGTATTTTGAGTTTTTATTTGCAGGGCGCTTAAGTAGTGGCGATGTAAACCATCAAAACCGCTTTGTTATGCGCGATTTAGGGTTAACCGCTACCCGCGAAGGGCACAGCGAGAGCTTATCGCGCTTTATTACACTCGCTGAGGCGCAATCTAATTACGTTTTAAATCGTTACCGTTTAGCGTTTAAAAACATTGGCAAAACAGCCGGTAATACAAAAGATGAAACCTTTGATGACAAAGCCCCTTACACCGAGCTTGCGTATTTAGTATTGGCGCAACCGGCGCATGGCGCACAAGCGCACGACATTAAAAACAAACTGCTGGTTAGGCTGTATAAACAACTTAAAAATACCGATAGCGAACTTGCTTTTAGCTTACTTGAAGGCTGCACCGATTACGCCGAAGCCCAAGAAATTCAAATAAGAGAGCAATACCGCCTAGGTAATAAAGCGTGGGTTAAAGCGCAGCTAGAGCAAATTATAGAAAACCCGCTCACCGACGATTTACTGTATTTTGCTGATGACTTTTTAATGCGTAAGTTTAATAAACAAACGCGTTCGCGCTTAAGTACCATGCTGGCCGACACCCAGTGTGTGCTTGAAATTGACGAAATTTACCGAGGCGATGTAGAGCAAGGCGTAAATGAGCATTACAGTGCAAAAGGGTTAACGGTTTTTAATACCGAAAACACCTTATGGCAAAGCTTGTTTGGCTTAGTATTTTGGCACGAGTTATTTATTGAATCGCCATACCCGCCGTGTAATGAATTTGATATTTACCCGCAAGTTTTACAGCTTGGTAATTTTTATGAAGCACAAAGCACGCAAATTGACGCACGTTTAAAAAGCTGTAGCACTAATCAGGCGCTGCTTAATTTGGTATGTAAACATGCCGCGCAGTATTTTGAGCAGCCCAATGGTTTATTTAGATGGCGCAGCAATTTATTAGATCCACTAGAGGCACTTATTTTAAACAGCCCGCTTGAAGCGTTAATTGCGCACTTAACGGCTATGAGCAAACACTATTTACAGCTAAAAGACGGCTACCCCGACTTAATGGTTATTAATAATGGCCAAGTACATTTTGAAGAGGTAAAAGCCCCAGGCGATAAGCTTAGGCGCAACCAATTAACCACCATTGATAATTTAAAAAATGTAGGTTTTACAGTACATATTGCTGCTGTTAAGTGGTTTGTAGATCCTAACCGTATTTACAGCGTGGTTGATATAGAAACCACGGGTGGCTTAAAAGGGGGTAACCGCATTACCGAAATTGGCATTGTTAAAGTGCAGCACGGTAAAGTAATTGATACCTGGACGACACTTATTAATCCGCAGCGCCATATCCCAAGCTTTATTACTAAATTGACCGGCATAAGCGATGGCATGGTTTACAACGCGCCTGTATTTGCCGATATAGCCAAGCCACTACTAGATAAACTTGCAGGCAGTATTTTTGTAGCCCATAACGTAAACTTTGATTACGGTTTTATAAAAAAAGAATGCGAGGTTGCAGGGCACTTTTTTAAAATGCCAAAAATGTGCACCGTGGTTGAATCGCGCAGAGCGTTTAAAGGCTTAAAGTCGTATTCGCTTGGTAACCTTAGTACGCATTTTAATTTAAATTTAACCAGCCATCACCGCGCATTGGCTGATGCTACCGCCACTGCCGAGCTGTTACTGCTGATCCAAAACAGTGAAACGCTTACGCAGTAAACGAGTAATTTATATTTAAGAGTATGAAACTTAAATAATTAAGTAACGTTATTATAATTTTTTATTTATTTTTGGAATAAAGTGTTTTTGTAAATCGTCTTCTTATGTCAATCCGACAAACTAGAGGACAAAACAATGACTAAATTAAATAAAATTGTAAGCGTAATGATGTTAAGCGGTGTGTGTACTTTTACAGGTGCAGTGCAAGCCGCTGATATTGAACTATCTCAGTCAACGTCGGCGCAGCAACAAACATCTACATCTATTGCGCTTTCACAAAATGGTTTAACAGCCAGTGGTAGCAACGAGTCAAACGTATCTAACGATACACAAGTAACGGCTGATGATTCGCAAAACACAGATTCGACGGCGAATAACACGCAAACTCCAGCGCAAGAAAGCAGCGAAGCCGCAGAGCCTGCAAATACATTAGTTGCATCTGCCAGCTCATCTTTAAATAGCATTAAATGCATCGGCCGCGTCTTTAAATACCACAAGCACTACCACAGCCAATACAGCGCTTGATACAACAACGCAGTTAACCTCATCGGCGGGTAATTTAACAACCGCTGTGAGCCAGTCGTCATTACTTTCTGTTACCTCTGAGCAAGGCGCTCAGCCAGATACTACCGACACACCAGCCGATGCCTCTTTACTTTCAAATGTGGGCAGCGCTACCGATTCAGTTACACAAGCTGATGCAAATAATGCGCTTAATGCCGGTGAGCTTACAAACCAATTAGCAATTACTAATACGGCTGCAAACTCAGTAAGCTCTGCACTGCAAGTAGGTGATGCAATTAATACCAGTAATGAAGTAGTAACCAGTGTTCAGCAATCTTTAATTGCCAGTGTGCAAGACAGTACGGTTAGTAGTTTACAAAGCACGGTACAGCAAAGTGTTAGCGGGCAGGTGAGTGCAGTGGTTACTGATCAAATTAGTAACGATGTAGCACTTAGCACCGCAAGTGAAGTAGTAACCAACATTACTAACGATTTAGACCTAGGCCTTTAGAGCGTGTTGAACTTTGCAGATTGAAATTTGTTCAATCTAGGGGCGATTAAACTGAGCAAAGCTTCCGCATCTTGCTCTCGCTCTTTATCTGCATCCATGTAGGCAACAAATAGCTTATCGCCCCTAGACAGAACCCGAAGGACAGCGCATGTTTGGCATTTATGCTGCGTTATCGCCTATTTATGGGGAATAACCACACTTCATAGGCTCTGCCTTGCCTAAAAACCAAACATGCTGCTGCAAATTCAACCATCAAAGATCAACACGCCCTAAGCGTATTTGCAAAATGCCGAATGGGGAAACCTATTCGGCCTGTTGGAGAATAAATATGAAAGCAGTTATAACCGCCACATTGTGTGTTTTTAGTGCTCAAGCGGTGCTTGCACAAACTAACCACATTAAAACAGCTGAGCAAAATAAGCCCTTTAAAAGTAGCTTTGAGCTAAATGCTGATGCTGAAGTTGGGGTATTAAGTAACTCGGCGCTCTCTGTTCAAGAGCTTGACGATATTTCCTCGCAAAGCGACAGCGGCATCAAAACCGCAGCCGGTGTTAATGCTAAATGGCAAGTAACCAAAAGCGCTAAATTAACCTCAAGCTATAAGTTTGAACAACAAGACTACGATGAATTTGATCAATACGATTTAGACCTGCATCAATATGGTTTAGATGGCAGTTATAGCTTTAATAGCCATGAGCTAGGGGTTCGTTACGATGGCGCAAAAGCAAATGAAGATGGCGATACATTTTTACATTTTAATCAAGCCAGCGCCTACTATGGCCATTTTTTAAACCCGCATACGTACTTGCGTATGAGTGTAAAAACCAAAGCTAAACGTTTTGCTACTGCAAAAGCACGTAATGCCGACGGCGTAGGCGGCGATGTAGCGCTTTATCATTTTATAAATAACGGCCAAACCATGCTAATGGCAGCGCTAAGTGCCGATAAAGAAAACGCCGACGACAACCAATACGACTTTAACGGCTACGGTTTTACTACTAAAGTTACGCACAAATTTACGGCCTTTAATGTAGCGAATAAAGTGGGCGCAGGCTGGCGTTATCAAAATAAAGATTACGATGAGCAAACAACGGATGATTTTTTTGAGCAAATACCGTCGCGAGATGAGCAAAGAAATGTCGTTAATGCGTTTTATAATCTAGCTTTATTTGAGCACGTAACACTCATAGCCGAGGCTGAATATGGCGATTATCAATCAAAGCTTAGTAGCAATACCTATACGCAATCGGTTTTATCGGCATCAGTTAAAGTGCACTTTTAGGTGGGTAAATGGCACCATAACCAAAGGTGTTGTCTTTGCCTTGCTCGCCTAAGTCGACGGCCAGCGATGTAAGCTCGTTAAGTGCTTTGGTTTTATTATTACCATGTTTTAACAATAAACAACTTAATGCCGCGCTTACATGCGGCGCTGCCATTGACGTACCCGACTCCCTTCCAAATTTTCCATTGCCTTGGCTTGTAACAACATTTACACCAAGGGCTGCAAAGTCTATGTAATCGCCTTTATTTGACCATCTATAAATTTGGTTTTGTGAATCAATAGCACTTACCGCTATCACGCTTTTATACGCACCTGGGTATAACGGCTGCGACGCCGGCCCTTGGTTACCTACAGCAGCTACAATTAACACGTTTTGTTTTATTGCTGCAGTAATACTTGCTTCTAAAACTGCGTTATTTGGCCCTGTTAGGCTCATATTTATTACGGGTATTTTATTACTGACTAGCCAGTTAAGTGCTTCTACTATGGCAAATAATGTAGCCCCTTGTGCATATTCAGATTGCCTATAAAACACCTCGGCACTGTAAAGCTTGGCATTGCTTAAAAGCGGGTTAAGTTTTGTGCCTTTACCTGTAATTAGCCCTGCAATGGCGGTGCCGTGTAAATTAGGCGAGCTTAACCCTTGTGGTAAAAAGCTTTGCGTGGTGATATTTGTGCTTTTAAAAGCACTGTGTTTGGTATTAATGGCGCTGTCGATCATGCCAATTTTTACGCTTTGTGTGCAGTAGGAGGCAATAGAGTTATTTGATGTTACTTTTGCGGTAGGCTCGCCTTTTTGCGCTTGGTATATGTGGTTTCGGTCAAGTATTGCAGACTCATCTAAGTTAAGTGCTTTTAATAACTCACTTTTAGAATTAACACCTTGGGGCACGTTAAAGCGAACTAAACTCATGTTAAGTGCGTTGTAATTTTTTACCGACACAATGGTTACATTTTGCTGCTTTAGGGTATTAAGTTGTTGGCTATTGGCCATTAATAACCATTGGCGCTCTATTGCTCTAAAGCCGTTTTCTAGCTCTACTTCAACAAATGCGGTGTTTTGGCTATTTATATTAATGTTAAGCACATTGGGTAAGCTGCTAATTGGCTCACTCATTTGCGCTTTTAGTTCATCAATCGAAACTTGTGGTACAGGCGGCGGAAGCGGCAGGCGTTGTGCTCGCTCTATTGTTTGCTCAATACGCTGCTCTATTGGGTTTAACTGCCCAAGCACTTGATCGACTCTCACTATCTTGGCAGGGCTCGTTGCGCTAAATATGCAAAGCGAAGCGGCTATTATGTGTTTAACGCGTGTGTTTTTAATATTCATAGTGGGTTACTTCTATTAAATTTATCATGCTTGTAGTTAACGTTTAACACATAGAAATATTTCATTATTCAAATTATTTTGATTATTTGGGAATAAATGTTTTTTTGAATCGTCTTCTTTATAAAAGGGGTAAAAATCAATGAACGAAACATTAAAAACCTTATTGCCCATGCTTAGGCGTTTTGCCTATTCGCTAACGGGTAGTAAAGCAGATGCAGACGATGTAGTGCAAATAACAATTGAAAAACTATTAGTAAAAGGCATTCCGGATGACGTTGAGCCTGCTAAATGGGCGTTTAAAATTTGCCGCAATGTGTGGATAGACGAATACCGCTCACGCAAGGTAAGGCAAAATTCGGCCCAGGCCGATGTTTTACCAGAGCCAATTAAAAGTAATGAGCACCAAACACTCGAAAACAAACAAATGCTTAAAAATGTAAATACAGCACTTGGGCAATTACCCGAAGAGCAACGCGCCATTGTATCGCTGGTGGCAGTGCAGGGCATGGCCTATAAAGAAGTAGCACATACACTCGATATACCTATAGGCAGTGTAATGAGTAAATTATCGCGAGCACGCAGTACACTTTATAATTTAATAAAACCCGACTTTAAAAAGGAGCAAGTATGAACATTAACGACGAAACACTTAGCGCCTTTTTAGACTCAGAGCTAAGCGAGCACGAAATGGAGCAAGTGCGCAAAGCCCTTGAAACCGATGATGAACTAGTAATGCGACTTGCAGAGCTAAGCGAAGTAGACATGCGAGTAAAAGAGCACGCAACAAGTATTGAAGACGCACCCCTTAGTGACTCATTAGCTAAAACGGTGGCAAAGCTTGATACAGCAACGACAAAAAACACGTTAAATAGCAATGTAGTAACGTTAACGCCTTGGCAAAGGGTTAAGCAGTCGGCTAATAAAAGCTTAGCAATAGCTGCAAGCGTTGCCGTGGTATTTGGTATTGCAATGACTAGTTATTTACAACCCAATGAGTCGCAAAATTTAGTAGCCAGTAACATAGCCTCTGCCCTTGATACACAGCTAAGTAGTGGTGAGTATAAGCAAAGTGATGGCTCAGTATTTAGCGCGCAGCTTAGCTTTAACAATCAGCAAGGTGAGCTTTGTAGGCAGTATGCGCTAAGCTCAAACAATACCACGCAAACAAGCATTGCTTGTAAAGCGCAAAGCGGTTGGCAAATTAAAGCGCAAACAGCCGCGCAGCAAAGTGATAATGGCGCGCAATATCAAACGGCGTCTAATAACAGTGAGTTAGATGCTGTTATAGATAGTATGATCAGCGGCGCACCACTAGATAGAGCGCAAGAGCAGCAAGCAATTAGTGCAAAGTGGCAGTTAAACCAATAATAGTTTTTATAAAACGAGGTGAATAATGAAAACATCTATTTTAATTATCAGTATTTTACTTATGGCGGGTTGCGCATCTAAACCCGACTACCGCCCAGCTAATAATGGCTCACAAGGTTATAGCGAGCAAAAAATTAGTGACGTTCAATACCGCGTCGAGTTTAAAAGTGTGTCAAACAACGTAGCCGATGCCGGTGACTATGCATTGTTACGCGCGGCTGAACTTACCCAAGCGCAAGGCTACGACTGGTTTATTTTAACAAATAAAGAAACCTTTGTTGAGTCTAAATCGCAAGCGCCCGCGTCATCTATTAGTGCATCACACAGCCAGCAATATGAGCGAAACTGCGGTTTATTAACCTGCGAAACACGCGTACGCCCGAGCAATAGCGTAGGCGTACAAGTGAGCAACAATGATAAACGCAAAGAAGTACACACCCTGATTGACATTAAAATGGGCAAAGGCATTAAACCCAGCGACAACAGCTATAGCGCACAAGACTTAATTGAAAACTTAAGCAAAAAGACTCAAAAGTAAGCGTTTGGTAAAAGCACTTGATATAAGTACTTAGCTTGTTTTAGCTAAGTGCTTTTTTCGTGGTAAAAAACCAGTAACCAGCATAGTGCCCACAATTACAAATAATGCGCCGAGTAACGTATTTGGCCCTATTTGCTCATCTAAAATTAAATGCCCCCAAAAAATGCCAAATAGCGGAATTAAAAACGTAACCGTTAAAGCTGAGGTTGGGCCTATATCGTCAATAAGTTTAAAAAATAAAATATAAGCAAGTGCGGTACACACCACGCCAAGTGCTAATACGCCGAGCATAACGTTGGTACTAGGTACTTCGCGCATTGGCATAAAAAGTATAAGGGGCAGTACTATAAAACTGGCTGCCCACATAGAGCCGTGTGCGTTATCGAATGGGGCAAGCTTAGGGGCATTTTTTGTATAATGGGATGCAATGGCATAACACAGTGAGGCGCTTAGCGCTGCTGCAATAGCAATAAGTGACTGACTATTTAATACAAAATGATTTTGCCCAACTAAAATGGCCACGCCTATTAAACCTAACAGCAAACCTAACACCATGCTTTTAGTCGGTTTGGTTTTGCTCCAAATAATGCCCACCACCGCGCCCCATATGGGCGTTGTAGAATTTAAAATAGATAAAGTAGAGGCGCTAATCGTTTGCGCGGCATAAGCAAACAGTAAAAAGGGTAGGGCGGAGTTAAGTGCACCAATTATAAAAAAGTGCTTTGTGTGCGCAGTAAACGCCAAGCGGCGTTTTAAGTACAGCGCCACAATAAAGAGGGTGAGTGCGGCAAAGCCAACTCTAAACTCTATTAACACCGCTGGGCCTAAGCTGTTTGCTGCCATTCGCATAAATAAAAATGACGCGCCCCAAATTGCAGCCAGAAAAAATAACCGAAGTAAACTTGCTAAGCTCATGATAGTATTTTAATTATACAAATTAATTTACAGAGTAACAGGCTTTGCATTAACTGTAAGCCAGATTCGGTACTCGCATATAAAAATAATAAAAAAGGAATAGTCATGAGCCGATATTTACTGATCACAGCAATTATGGGAGTGGGTTTATTAAGTGGTTGTGGGTCTACGCCTATTAATTTATACGATGATATAACCATGAAAAAACATGAGTACAATGGCATAAAAGCGTATAAAAAAGGTGATTATAAACAAGCTTTTATGTATCTAAAAGACCCTGCAGCACTTGGGTATAAAAGCGCGCAATACACATTGTCGTTTATGTTTTTAAAAGGGCAGTACTTAACACAATCTACTAACATGGGTATGGGGTGGCTAGGCGTTGCAAAAGAGGCTGGAGTTGAAAGTTGGCAGGCGCAATACAATACCTTTTATAACGCGGCCACTTCGGCGCAACAGCTTAAAATAGACGAAACCGTTGCGTTGTACATAAGCCAATATGGTAGTAAAGCACAAAAAATGACGTGCCGTCGCTCAACAACCCCAAGACGCACGTTTGGCGAGATTAAAATTGATTGCAACAAACACGATGGCACTGTGACTAAATACGAAGTGCAAACAAAAGAGTAATGCTAAGCGGTGGCTTGTTTTTGTTCAAAGTCACTTTTTACAATTTCGAGCGCTTTTAATACATCCTCTGGAGCAACCTCGTGCTGCTCCAAAAGCATAATTAAATCTACTGCCAGTTTTACATGTGTAGGGGCGTTATCAAGTGGGCTGGTCATCTAAATCTTTCTTTTTTGAAATTTGGCTAATAGCAACGTCTATAGCGGTTTGTACGCGCTCTTCCATGTGAATACGTTCACTTTGTGGTAAATAAAAGGCCATATCTACATCGTATCTAATATAACGTGGCGGCAATTGATTAAGTACCGTGCAACAAAAATCGGCCATTACATCTTCACTGTAAACTTTATCTAGTTTACGTTTAATGATTTCTTCAACCACAATTTTTTCGTAAAAGTTATGTATGTCGTCGTGCAGTCGCATCGTGCTAGCGCCTTTTATAGAGTCCGTTTATTTGAGTGTATACTAAGCACTAAAATAAATCGATAGCAGCTTTAAATAGTTGTTTATGAACATTAATTAACGCATTTAAATTACGTTGATAACCGCCACCTAAAGCGCACATGAGCGGGATGTTATGGGCTTTGCAGTAGTTAACAATAAAATGATCGCGCGCATAAACCCCTTCAAGCGATACGTTAAATAACCCTAGCTCGTCTTTTTCGTAAATATCAGCCCCTGCGTTATATAAAATAATGTCGGGGTTATGAATACGCACGCAAAATTCGAGGGCTTGTTTTAGCGTTATTAAGTACTCGGTATCTAATGTGTTGGCAGGTAGGGCGAAGTCGTAATCGGAGTGTTGCTTTAAGCGCGGAAAATTTTGCTCGCAGTGAATAGAGCAAGTAACTATAGCGTTATTATGTTGCGTAATTTGTGCTGTGCCATCGCCTTGGTGTACATCACAATCAAATATTAATATGGTATCGGCTTGGTTTGTATTGATTAAATGCGCGCCAGCCACAGCTAAGTCGTTAAAAATACAAAAGCCACTGCCGTAATCGCTATATGCATGATGATAGCCACCACTTAAATTAGCGCAAAAACCATGTTTTAGTGCGTATTCGCTACCTTGAATACTTGCCCCAACTGAAAGTAGCGTACGCTCTACTAATTCGCATGAATACGGGAAACCCATTTTTTTAATTGCTTTATTACTGAGCGTGGCGTTTAAAAAATCATTTATGTAGCCTTGGCTATGGCACAGTGCAAGCTGCTCGGGCGTTGCTTTGGTTGGTGTACTAAACTGTGTAGCCCCAAAGCCCAAGCCTTCTATTTCTGCTTTTAGCATTTGGTATTTTTGAATAGGAAAACGGTGGCGCTCAGGAAGCGTTAAATCACTGTAAAGCGGGTGGTAAAAAAGCTGCATTAGCGTAATTGTTGTTTTTCGACTTGTTGAATTTTATCTTCGGTGGCCGAAATAGCTTTACGGCAGCGGCCTAAACGCGCATGCGTGGTTAAAATTTCCATATTAAGTTTTTGTGCTTGCGCTGGGCTGGCTTTTTCCATTTGTAGTTTACGCTCTTCAATCATTAACACTAAGCGTCGTTCAAACTCGTGGTTTTGTTTAAGCTCGTCGTATAGCTCGTGCGACGATTGCATTATTTTTTTTACGGCTTGCTTATAAACCGTATTTTTGGGTCTAGGTTTGTACTGGCTTTTGTTTTCTTTTGCCCAGATGGGGGTCGATTTAATAACACTAAATACAGCTTGTACTTGATTACCTATGCGCTCGAGTGCATAAGCATAAGCATGGCGATGATCACTGGGTGGTAAGCTGGTAATTTCGTCTTCAATTTCTGTTACGTAGTCAGTTAAGTTCATGCTTTTAGTACTAAATACGCCGCGGTCAAATAAACTAGGCTGCGCCTGCATATAGCGGTTTTTAGAAAACAACTTTGCGCTATCAAATTGCTCAGCTTGTTGTTTAAGCGTAGCAACTTGTTGGCGTAATTTATCTAACGCGTGTGTTTGCATTTACAAATAAGCCTCGTAAATCAGTTTTAATGCTAGCAGTATAACCATAGTGTTAAAAACAGGCCGAATAAACTTACCGCCAAAGCGAATGGCTGAGTGAGCGCCAATCCAAGCACCTAACATAATAAAAAAGCCCATGATAAGGCCTAATAAAAAGTTTACATGACCAAGTGCCACAAAGGTAATAAGCGATATAAAATTAGATACAAAGTTCATTGAACGGGCTAAACCACAGTTAAGCAGTAAGCTCATTTTATAAAATAAACTATTAGATGCGGTCCAAAAAGTACCGGCGCCTGGGCCTGCTACGCCATCAAAAAAACCTAACGCTAAGCCCTGTAACCACTGCTTTAGTTTAAGTATTGGTGTTACTTTTGGTAAATCATCGCCCTGTGTGGTGCTTAAACTACCAAACAAGCTATAACAGGCCACCATAATAATAATGATAGGCAAAAGCTTATTTAAAAATTCAATACTTAAGTGATCGACTATTAACGTACCAATCACAGCGCCTATGGCTGTAGCAAAAATGGAGTTTGCCCAAAATTTAGGACTAAATAGATTTTTTTTATAATACGTGTAGCTGGCCGTTAATGAGCCAAAGCTTGCCGCAAGCTTGTTGGTGCCAAGCGTTACATGCGGTGGCAAGCCAGCGGTGAGTAGTGCAGGGACTGTTAATAAGCCACCGCCGCCAGCAATTGCGTCAATAAAGCCAGCAGCAAGGGCCGCGGCACATAAAATTGCCAGTGTTGTGGGATCTAAAGCAAGTTCAAACATTAATAATCTATTTGTCTTTTAAAAGGTGGTAAGGTGTCGAGCATGGCCTTGCCGTAGCGCTTGGTAACTAAGCGTCTATCGAGAATGGTTATACGGCCTTCATCGCTCTCTTTTCGCAGCAGTCTACCACAGCTTTGTACCAATTTCTTTGCTGCATCGGGCACCGTTATAGACAAAAATGGATTACCGCCTTTACTTTGTACAAATTCGGCTTGGGCTTCTTCTATTGGTGATGTAGGTACTGCAAACGGTATTTTTGTAATTATTAAGTTTTCTAAATATTTACCTGGTAAATCAAGCCCTTCTGAGAGGCTTTGTGTACCAAATAAAATACTACCTTTACCGCTATCAATATTTTGGGTGTGTTTTTTTAATAATGCCTCGCGCGACATTTCGCCTTGCACTAATAAGTTAAAACCTTTTGTTCTAAGAAACTTAGCCACATGGTCCATTTGCCAGTACGAGGCAAACAACACCAAATTAGCTTTTTTTGTGTTTAAGTACTCAGGCAAAGTTTGCGCTATATGGTCACTAAATGCTTTGTCGGTTGGCTCAATTTTACTTACCGGGATACGCAAGGTTGCTTGTTTAGGGTAATCAAAAGGTGAGGGCACTTTAATAAATTTAACGCCTTCTTCTTTTGCTAAGCCGCTTTCATAGGCAAAGTGGTCAAACGAACCGAGAGCACTTAAAGTTGCCGAGCATAGTACCGCTCCTGCGCATTCATTCCATAGTTTGTCTTTTAAGTAGTAGCCAACTTCGATAGGGCAATCACTTAATAGGTGATCGTGATGGTTTTTATATTCTAAACGTTTGATCCACCTTGCGTGAGGTGTGCCTTCGCCTTTATTTGCATAGCTATACCACAGCTTATTTAATTGCTCTAAGCGGTTTATATAGTGTCCGCTTTCGGCCAAAACAGGGTCGGCAACGTAAGGTTTTATATCGCCATCACTTACATCTTGAGTGAGGGTATCGTGCATTTTGTTTAAGCAGCGTAGTGCATCTAGTGTGGCGTCACTTATATCTTTAGCTTTGTTGTGCAATGATTTTGGTATTTCGCCATGCTCAAAACGATATGTATCGTCTTTTGAGTATTCAAAGTCGGCGTTATCGAGAATATCACGCACCACTTTTAAGTCTTTATTAGCATCGTTAATGCTATCGCACAATTTGAAATTTTGACCAATGGCTTTTTGACCCACTAATACCTTAGACATTTTGCCACTAAATTTGGTGAGCTTATCGAGCCAATCAATGGTGCCTTTAATAGTGGCCGCTGCCGATGAAAAGTCGCGGGTAATATGCGCAAGGTGGTGCGCTTCATCTATTACATAAATGGTGTTATCAGGTTCGGGTAAAATTTTACCGCCCCCTAAATCCAAATCTGCCAGTAGCAGTGAATGGTTAATAACAAGCACATCCATTTGCATAAGCTGATTACGAGCAAGCTGAAACGGGCAGGTTTGATGGGCTTTCATTTGGCGTTGGCAAGTTTGTTTATCGCATGCGATTAAGTTCCACACTCTATCGGGTATGGTGTCGGCCCAACTATCTCTGTCGCCTTGCCATTTTTTATTTACATAGGCATCGTAAAGGCCTTTTAAGCATTTCGTTTCCATATCACTTAGCGGCGAGGTAAGTGTGGGCATAAACTCCATTTGGGTTTGGCTATCGCCATTAACAGCGTTATGTAATTTATGGGCACATATATAGCGTTGCCTACCTTTTACTAGGTCAAACTTAAAGTCGAGCCCTGAGTGTTTTTTAAAAAAAGGCAGCTCTTTTGCTATTAATTGCTCTTGTAGGGCCACGGTAGCAGTAGATATAACCAGCTTCTTTTTTTGAGCAAGGGCAAGCGGTAACGCGCCCAAACAATAAGCAAGTGATTTACCAGTCCCTGTGCCAGCCTCAATAACACATATTCGCTGTTTTTTATGGTATTCGCCAGCCAGTGTTTTTGCTATTTCGGCAACAAGGTAGTTTTGGCTACTGCGTGGGCGGTAATCAGTAAGGTTACTAGCCACATGCTGGTGTACTTGCCTAATTGTTTTTTTTAGTTGGTCAGAAAGCATGGGGAGATAAACCTAAAATATGTATATAATTACAGTGTATGGATTTTAGAGTTATAACCGTGTAACTACAAGCAAGGATGAAATTAATTTAGTAAATTAATGCGGCGATTTTTTAAGTTTATAAATTACTCCCTATTATGGCCTGTTTATATTTTGAGGTTGAACAATTTTCAATCCTTAACGTTCATGGCCCTAAAGTAGAAAAACAAAATATAAGTAAGGTTTATTGATAGTGTATTTAACATCTGGTTTTGTACTTTCTGCACAAGCGCACGATAGCGCTCAGGGTTTACAATATGAAATTTGGTTTGCTACCGATAATGGACCAATAAAGACAATTTCTGAGAATGAAACCGCACTATTTTTTATAAAAAACTCAGATACAAAAGCAGCTCAAGCCATTTTATCTGCCGAATCACTAAACTTTTTAATTAAACCTCTTTCACTTAAAAATTTTCAGCAGCAAGATATGTGTGGCTGTTACTTTTACTCACTCAAACACTTTTATAGCGCGAGCAAAGCGTTAAAAAGTCGCGGTATTACACTTTATGAAGATGATATAAGGCCCATTGAGCGCTATTTAATGGAGCGCTTTATTAAAGGCGGGGCGTGGATCACGGGTAAACGAGTGGATCATGCACATTACACTGAAATTTTAGATGCTAAATTAAAAACCAATGCCGATTATACGCCCGAGCTTTCTAAGTTGTCACTTGATATAGAGTGCAATGAAAGTGGGGTGTTGTTTTCTATTGGCTTGGTAGGCTGTGGTTTAGATTGCGTAATTATGATTGGAGAGCCCGAGCATCACGAACCAGTGATTGGTTATACTATTATATGGTGCGCAGACGAGGTTGCACTATTACAGCAACTTGTAACACTTATTAAGCAGTGCGACCCAGATATTATTATTGGGTGGAATGTTATTGAGTTTGATTTTGCAGTTATTTATGAGCGCTCTGTGGCACTGGGGGTAAAACTATTACTAGGAAGAGGAAACCTTCCTTTATATGTTCGAAAAGGCCATTTTACACGGGTTTCTATTCCCGGGCGCTGTGTAATTGATGGCATTGATACTCTAAAAAATGCCACTTATAGTTTTGAAACTTTTTCACTTGCTAATGTAGCTAAAGAAATTTTAGGCGAGTCTAAATTAATTGAATCTAGTAACAGCTTACAAGAAATTATTCGTCAATTTAATGAGGATAAACTCGCGCTCGCTAACTACAATCGGCAAGACTGCATACTCGTTAATAAAATATTCGATAAGCTAAAACTTCTCGATTTTGCTGTTATTCGCACACAATTAACAGGCCTTGAGCTGGAAAAACGCGGCGGCTCAGTGGCGGCTTTTGTAAACATGTATTTGCCTTTATTACATCGCAGCGGTTATGTAGCACCTAATATGGGCGACCATGGGCTGACGTTTGAAAGCCCAGGTGGTTATGTTATGGAGTCGGTACCGGGGCTGTATAAAAATGTCATAGTGCTTGATTTTAAAAGCCTGTATCCCAGTATTATGCAAACCTTTTATATAGACCCGCTTGGACTAATAGAAGGAATTGAAAACCCTGAAAACAGTATTGAAGGGTTTAATAACGCATTATTTTCAAGAGAGCAGCACCATTTACCAGCGCTTATAAAAAGCCTAGCGCTACAGCGCCAAAGGGCAAAAGATAATCACGATTTAATGCTATCTCAAGCGATTAAAATAATAATGAACAGTTTATATGGTGTATTAGGCTCACAAGGCTGTCGTTTTTATGACCCTCGACTCTCAAGCTCTATTACTTTGCGTGGCCATGAGATAATGCTGCAAACTAAAAAGTGGATTGAAGAGCAAGGTTATAGTGTTATTTACGGAGATACCGATTCGACCTTTGTAAAACTAACGGATGATTTAAGTGTTGAGGCGTGTAATAAAATAGGTAAACAGTTAGCTAAACACATAAACACATTGTGGCAGCAAAACATACACGCTAAACATAATTTAACTAGCCATTTAGAAATAGAGTTTGAATCGCTTTATAGCCCCTTCTTTTTACCCACCATAAGAGGTAAAAGCGTGGGGTCTAAAAAACGCTATGTGGGGCAGTTAATAAAGCCGGATGAATCAAAATTGGTTTTTAAAGGCTTAGAAACCGTAAGAAGTGACTGGACTAAACTGGCTCAACAGTTTCAATTTGATTTATTTACCCTCCTTTTTAAGCAACCAGAGCAAATTAATGACCTTGTAAATGATTACATTAGTAAACTTTTACGTGGCGAATTTGATCATTTGCTGGTTTTTAAAAAACGTTTAGGTCAAAACTTAACCGACTATCAAAAAAATATCCCTCCCCATGTACAAGCAGTAAAAAAGTTTCAGAAACAAAATAGTGAATTTACGCTAAAAAGAGGTGAATTTGTTACATTTGTTTACACAACGCACGGTGTTGAGCTGTATCAAGGGCTGCATAGCTACGACTACCCATTGTATATAGACAAACAAATTGTACCTCTATTAGAAATGATTACGCAATTTGTTAACGTTAACGTAAATAGTTTCGAGCTAAAACAGTTCGAACTATTCTAACTTGTACCTATTAATGCAATTTTTGATTGCACAATCCACGCTTTAGCTTCATTTTTGTACAGTTATTCCTCATCTAAGCTAAAAAACAATAAAAAACCCTTTTTTAATTAATATTTGGTTAACAGTGGTTGGCTTTTAGATATTTTTTGTTTAGTATTTGGTTTAGTCGCTGTTAACAAACTGTGACAACAAAAAATAATTAAATAATAGTCGCTTCTAACAAGTGGTGACCCAGGGAGAATCAAATGTTAAATAATAAAGTTTCAAAGGCAGTTCGCTTAGCGATTGCATTTGGTGCAGTATCAACAGCTGCATTTTCGTCAAGTTCATTTGCTGCAGAAGAAGAGTCTGCTGAAAAAGTAGAACGCATCCAAGTAACTGGTTCACGTATCAAACGTACAGATTTAGAGGGTGCTTCTCCGGTAGTATCTATTACTTCTGCTGATATCAAGCTAGAAGGTGACTACACAGTTGCAGATGCACTACGTTCTAGTTCATTAAACTCATTCGGTTCGTTCTCAGAGCGTTCTGGTAGCTCAGCACAATCTCAAGCAACTATCAATTTACGTGGTGCTGGCTCACGTCGTACTTTAGTACTTTTAAATGGCCGCCGTTTCCCAGGTTCACCAACATTAGGTGGTGCTTCTGCTAACCTTAATGCTATTCCAATGGCTGCTGTTGAACGTATCGATATCATGACTGAAGGTGCATCTTCTATTTATGGTTCTGATGCAATGGCAGGTGTTGTTAACGTAATTTTAAAAGAAAACTTTGAAGGCCTAACGTTTAACATCGGTGCAGGTCACCGTGACCAAGACGAAGGTACTACTTCTACAGAGTTTTCTGTAACAGGTGGTGTATCTAGCGATAAAGGTAACATTACATTCTCTTTTGACCACCAATCTCGTAAAGGCATTTCAGATGCTGACCGTGACTACACTAAAGCGCAAATTGGTGATTTAGACGGTGATGGCGACATTGAGGCTTACACTGCAGATACTGTAGGTTGGTCTTACTACGGCGCTACTGTACTTTCACCTGATTTTGCTACAGCGTCAGCTTCACTTTTATGTGACGATTTAATCTCTGAATACGGTGAAGATACTTTCCGCCGCGTTGATGCAAACGAAGATTGGGGTCCTGGCTCTGAATACTGTATGTATGCATTTGCTAATGTATCTTACAACACGGCTTCAATTGACCGTAACACATTATATGTTAGTGCTAACTACGAGCTAACAGACGACATTGAGTTCTTTGCTCAAACAATGTTTGTACAAAACTCTTCATTTGGTCGTTACGCTCCACCGGCTGCAGCATGGGAAAACATGGCAGCTGATAACCCGCATAACCCATACGGTGAAGACGGTGCATATGGTTTATTCCGTTGGGTAGGTATTGGTACACGTGATGGTAACGTAGATGATTACAACCAAGATTTAACAGCTGGTTTACGTGGTGATTTAGATTGGAACAACGCTTCTTGGGAAGTTTACTACCACCACAATAAAGCAGATAACAAATCTGTAGGCGAGTACTACCTTTCTTACAGCGGTTTAGCATACAACGAAGCTAACGATATCGATTTAGGCTCTGATGAAGGCATTGCCAACATGAAATCGACTACGTTACAAAGCTCTGCTTCTACTTTTGACCAATACTTTGCTGGTTTAGGTTTTGACTTATTTGAACTACCAGGGGGCGCTGTTGCTCACTACGTAGGTGTTGAGTACTTTGAACAAACTTACGAAGATATTTACGATGGTCAATCTGAAGCTGGCCTAATCGGTGGCTCTGCTGGTAACTCTTCAATGGGTGACCGTGATGTTACTGCTATCTTCTTCGAATCAGTACTACCAGTTTCTGATACAGTAGAAGTAAACTTAAAAGCTCGTTACGATGATTACTCTGACTTCGGTGATAACCTTGCTCCTGCAGTATCTGCTCGTTGGCAGGTTGCTGATAACGTAGTGATTCGTGGTTCATACTCTGAGTCTTTCCGCGCGCCAGGCCTAGATTTACTTAACGCAGCACGTACATTCTCAGCTGAATCTGCAATCGATTATAATAACGGTTCTACTACATCACGTCAGTACGATACGTACTACACAGCAAACTCAGAGCTTGAAGCGGAAGAGTCAGATTACATCAACTTAGGTGTGGCGTGGGATGTAAACGACAACTTAAGCTTTAAGTTAGATTACTTCCAACTTTCTATTGATAACGTTATACAGTCTAAATCTCTACAGGGCTTATTATCTGATGAGGCAGCTGGCCTAATCACTGCAGTAGGCGCTGATACAGATACGTCTAACGAAACTTTCTACCTTAAGCGTTCTGCTTCAGGTACGCTACTTGAAGCGGGTACTTCTTACTTTAACGGTGCTGGTTTTGAAATTGAAGGTTTTGACTTCACTATTAATGCAAACGTAGAGACTGATTTTGGTGATTTCCGCTTTAACAATGTTAACAGTGTAACACTTTCATACGATTCTGAAGTGGGTGGTGTTGTACAAGACACTGCTGGTTGGTCTGGCCAACCTGATCTTAAGTCAGTAGCAACAATTTCTTGGTCACTTGATGATCACACAGTATCTTGGAACTCTACTTACACAGCAAGTACGTCTGAAACTGAAGTTGATGAAGATGGTGATGGTTTCTACGAGCAATCAGGTGACTTAGACAGCTGGTTAATCCATAACTTAACTTACAGCTACAATGCAGGTGTTTACGGCGCTGTAACATTTACAGTAAGTAACTTAACTGATGAAGACCCAGTTCTTTCTTCAGCTGGTACATGGGATAACCAAGACCTTTACAACAACTTTGGTCGTGATTACCGTGTAAACTACTCAATTAGCTTCTAATATTAATTAGAAACAGGTTGATATATAGGGCTGAATTTATTCAGCCCTTTTTTTATGGGGATTTTTTATGGAAAATTATTGGAGTGAGTATTGGTCTCAAGGGTATTTAACTTCATTTGGGCAGGATATTAAAAAAAACTATACAGGCAAGCTCAAGCAGAGCTGGATAGGTTTTGCTAGCGAGCTTAGTCCACAGTGTAAGATATTAGACATAGGGACTGGCAATGGCGCACTGATACAGCTTATACACGATAGTAGTAAAGATCAGCTGAACTTTATTGGAATTGATAAAGCAACAGTGGCAAAGAGCGTTACAGGCGTGCCTGACTCTAGTATTTTATCAGATGTAAGTGCAGAGACCTTACCTTTTGAAAATAATGAATTTGATGCGATAGTGGCTCAATTTGCAATTGAATACAGTGAGCTTTCGAAGAGCATTTCTGAATTATTTAGGGTATTAAAACCAGGTGGGTTATATCAAATTGTTTGCCACGAAATAGATTCAGATATAGTTAAACCAAATATGCTTATATTGGAGTCTGCTGTACGTGTACGTAGTGACTTGTTAACTCCTTTAAAGCAGCTAATTGATGAGCTGAAAAAAGATGATAATGCTCAGGTCAATAGCTTGATAAAAACAATAAATAACCTTATCCAGCTTGAAAGGCAAGTACACTCTCACGCAGTTAATGGAACACGGTATCCCGACTTTTTTCAGTTTATTTTGAATAATAAAAAAATTGATTTAGAACGCGCTTATCAATTATTTACTCAAGAGCTCGAAGGGCTGATCTTTAGGTTAAGTGACTTAAAGCAAGCGGCATTAAACTCTCAGGATATTAGCCAGTTGTTATTGTTAGGGGATAAAACATTTAAAGAGGCTTTAGTTGACTCTAATAATGAATATATCGGAACGCTTTACAAAGGACGCAAATAGCTAGCCCCATCACTAAAATTTATTCTGTTCTGCACATTAATAATCTAGCAGCTTTGATGGTATTCCAAAGGCCATACGAGCTGCAGCTCCCGACTCCTCTACTTTTTGGTGACTTGTTAAACATTGTTCTTGGTCACCTTGTCATTTATAAATTTTAAATTATCTTGTTAACACCTTTAAAAATGTAAATAAGTAGAGGTATTTTACGGTTTATTTTCAAAAATGCATTGTGCCGATTATTGGTATATTCATATTTTGATTTTTGTCCCATTTATCGAAATAAACTAATATTAATTATATTTAAATTGATGTGAATTATTGTTTTTTAATATGTTGACTATGTTTATATATTGATACTAACATTAACAAAAGAAGCGATACTTTCACTTCTTAAGCTATTTATTTAATGGCTAAAATAATAAATATATAAATAAAATTATTTCAGGGAGAATCCAATGTTAAATAACCAAGTTTCAAAAGCGGTGCGCTTAGCGATTGCTTTTGGTACGGCATCTACAGCTGTATTTTCAGCAAGTTCAATTGCTGCTGAAGAGGGAGTTGAAAAGGTAGAGCGTATAGAGGTTACCGGTTCACGAATTAAACGTGCAGATCTTGAAAGCGCTTCTCCAGTGAGCATTATTACTACTGAAGATATGAAAGTTCAGGGTATTTCAAATATTTCCGATGCGTTACAAAACCTTACCGCTCAGTCGGGCGGATTAACTGCTGCTGTAAATAATGGCGGTAATGGTAATGCAACTGTTAACTTAAGAGGTATGGGTTCATCACGTACATTGGTACTTGTTAATGGACGCCGTATGATTGCCTCAGGTACTGGTGCATCTTCTACCGTGGATCTTAATGCCATTCCTTTTAGCGCTGTAAAACGCATAGAAGTTTTAAAAGACGGTGCATCGGCTGTTTACGGCTCCGATGCTCTTGCTGGTGTGGTTAATATTATCATGCGCGATGACTTTGAAGGCTTTGAGCTAGATGCCAGCTATGCAGAGACAGGTGAAGGTGACGGTGAAGAAGCTAGCTTAAGTAGCACCTTTGGTGTGAGCAGTGATAAAGGTAATGTTGTTGTAAACGTTGGTTTTTACGACCGTGGTACTGTACGTGCCAGCGACCGAGATTATTCAGCATGTCCATACGCTGAAAGTGGCGGTGAGCGTTTTTGTGCCGGTTCTGGTAACTCTTTAGGTATGAATGCAATCTTAGATGATGGTAGAAGAGTTCAGTTTGAGCCTGGCGGTAACGGTTCATCAACTGATACTGGCTATCACACATATGTGGGTAGTGGCGAAGGCAACGATACCTATAACTACTCTTCTGCTTCATACTTATCTACGCCTGCAACTCGTTATAATGTGAGCGTGTTAGGTAATTATGAATTAGCAGATAACTTAAACTTTTTTGCAGAAGCGTACTATACAAACCGTACCTCAACGCAACAAATGGCACCAGCACCTATCAACTACACATACAGTGTAGATGGTCGTAGTTGGGTATTAAGTCAAAATCCAGAAGTTTACCCATTCTCAGGCTTGTATGATTTTGCAACTCCTGGCGACAATGTAGACATGTTACCACTGCGTCGTATGTCAGAAATGGGTGGCCGTGTATTTGAGCAAGAAGTAAATACAGCACAATTTACAACTGGTTTAGAGGGCTTTATCGCTGATCAATACGCTTGGAATGTGTTCTATACATATGGTCGAAATAGCGCTATTGACCGTTCTAAAAACTACATTAACGTAGACAAAATGATAGCGTCAGTAAATGAAAACTGTGAAGGTGTCTCGGTTACAGGTTCGCCTAGTGATTACACGGTTACAGGCAACGATGCATCTGCTCCATGTATTAACTACTTCGGTGAAGGCGCGCTTTCACAGTCAGATGCCGATTACTTGCGTTACACCGATCAGGGTACTTCAGGTACAGAAATGCACCACTTAGGCGCTTCAATTTCGGGTGATTTATTTGAAATGCCTTCTGGTGTTGTTGGCTTTGCATTTGGTCTAGAGCACCGTGAAGAATCAGCATTTAATCAACCAGATGCATTCTCTTCATCAGGTATCGGTTCAGGTAATGCCGTACAGCCAACTTCTGGTGGCTATAAAGTTGACGAAGCATATGTAGAGCTTGTTGTTCCACTATTGAATGATTTACCACTGGTTCAGTCTTTAGATTTAGAAGCTGCGCTTCGCTACTTTGACTACGATACGTTTGGATCAGATACTACTTATAAGTTAGGTCTAACTTGGCGTATGACAGATGAAGTTATGCTTCGCTCTGTATTATCAACAGCATTTCGCGCACCAAGTGTAAGTGAGCTTTACGGTGGTCAGTCAGATAGCTTCACCAATTATACAGACCCTTGTACTGGTTTTGGTGGTGCTGGCTTTGATTCTAGATACCAAACAGCCTGTGCTTCTGATGCAGCAGCCGGCCTAATTCCTTCAGATGGTACGTTTGCACAAAACAGTGGTCAACTTCGTGCGGTTGTTGGCGGTAACCCAGACCTAGGTCCTGAAACTGCTGATACATTTACAGTTGGTCTTGTTGTTGAGCCAATTGAAGGGCTAAGCTTTACTGTTGATTACTACGATATTGAAGTAGATAACGTAATAAGCTCTGTTGGTATTACGACTAAGCTAGATAAATGTTATAGCGCGGGTGAAGAAGGTGGACAAGGTGGTTCTTTTGCACTTTGTGAAGGTGTTGTACGTGATGCAACGGGTAACTTTGATGGTACTCCATCACTTGATCAAAACCTTTCTACTTGGAACCTATCGGGCGTAGATTTCAACGCTCAATATAGCTTTGACGCTGCTGGCTTAGCGTGGAGAGCTGATTGGGAAGCTTCTTACATCTCTAAATGGGAAGTACAAGAGTTTGCTGGTGAGCCTATTCAAGATTACGTAGGTGTTGCATCAAGTGGTTCTGGCTCAATTCCTGAGTGGAAACATAATGTAAGCTTACGCGCAGCCGGTGATGATTGGACTGTTTCATACAAAGTGATGTACGTAGATTCGCTTGTTACAGAATCAGTTGCATTATTTGATGGAGACCCTGCGGATTACTATTCACCAGAAGCTGACTCGTTTGTATCACATACACTAAGTGGTACTTACCAACTTAACGAGCATGTTTCGTTACGTGGTGGTATAGATAACCTAACAGATGAAGAGCCTCCATATTACAGCGATTATGATGATGCCAATACAGATACTACGTTGTATAAGTACATCGGTCGTAACTTCTTTGTAGGTACAACTATTTCATTCTAAGCATAAGCTTTAATGCTAAGGCCGGTATATTATCGGCCTTTTTATTATTTAAGAGAACATATGCAAAGCCAAGGCATGTCATTTCAAGATGTAAGCAACTTAATCCTTAAGGAAATTAATAATAATAATTTCCTTAAGGCATTAAAAATTGCTAATTCGATTAAAAGTAATGAATCGAGTATTGTAGCGCACCTTCATCACTTAAAATCTATAGCATACCAAAAGAAAAAAGATTATATATTATGTTTAGCCGAGATTGAAAAAGGCATTAAACTAAGTCCACGTCATTTTCATTTAAATGTAAATAAAGCAAAATTATATAACTTGTTGGGTGAACCTGATAAGTCAATAAAACAATATTTAAATGTATTGACTATATATAGTGACGATATAGAAGCACTTTATAACATCTCTGTTTTATACTTTAAAAAGAATGAATTTACTAAAGCAAAAGAATACATTGATAAAGCATTTACACTATCCCCTCAAAATGCAGTTATTCTCAGTGCAAAAATAAAAACAGACTTAAAGCTTGAGAAGTTTACTGAGGTCGATAGGCTCACAGATGATTATATTCGCAATTTTGGTGCTGATGCTAGTATTCTCAATAGTAAAGGGTTGGCTTTAAAAGCTTTATGCTTTTGGGATAAAGCAATTATAACTTTTGAGCAAAGCTTAAAATTAAGCCCTGGTTTAGTTGAAGCTAAAAAAAATATGGCCAGCTGCTATCACTTAGCCGGGAAGTTTAAAAAAGCCAAAGCAATATATACAGAACTAACAACTATCAACCCGCTAGATTTAGACAGTCATCATTGGCTAAACCAAATGCTATGGGAAACTGCAGACTCTGGTTTTTTATCCTCATATAACCATGCTTTAAAAATAACTGGAAAAAATACTGCACTGGAAGCTGAGCTTGCACAAAAGCTTTATACATCGGGTAAGCAAACTGAGGCTTACAAAATAGCAAAGCAAATACTCTCTCAAAGCAATTGCCCACAAAAAGCGTTTTCTATAGTGGGTGATTACGAACGTGAAAACAGCTTATTTGATGAATCTTTAGAGACCCATTTAGCTGCCAGTAATAGGTTTAAGAATAATCACGCGTACATAGAATTAGCCAAAAGCTATATTGCGATAGATAAACCAGATCACGCATTGAACATTATAAATAAGTTATTAAATCAAGACGAATATAACCAAGAGTACTTGTGTATTAAAAATACAGCATTGAGATTACTAAAAAGCGAGCTGTACTCATATTACTGCAATTATGATTTATTTGTTATGCAGGAGAAAATAGCAACACCTTCTGGCTTTGCTTCTATAGATGATTTTTTAACTGAGCTTAAAGGTACGTTAAAACAGTATCATTATTATCAAAACCATCCTTTAGAGCAATCTTTAGTGAATGGTTCTCAAACCGCAGAAAAGTTATTTGATTATCAACTGCCGATACTAAAAATACTAAAGCAGGAGCTATACGAGTTAACGTCATGCTTTTTATCAAGGCTTCCAAAAGATAATCAACACCCTTTTTTAAAAAGAAATGTTGGTGATTTTAAAGTAACTGATTCATGGTCGGTAATTCTGAAAGATAAAGGTTTTCATAAAAATCATTATCACAGCCAAGGTTGGATGAGTTCACCATTTTATGTATCTATACCCACGCTGATATCTGAATCAACCAACCAAGAAGGGTGGTTAAAGCTAGGTGAGCCAGGATTTAATATGCACACTAAGCTTTTACCTGAGACAACATTAAAACCAGAGGAAGGCAAACTTATTCAATTTCCATCCTATTTTTGGCATGGGACTAATACCCTAAATAGTGAAATGGAACGAGTAACAATTGCTTATGACATACTCCCTCAACACACTTAAATTAAGGATAAACAATGAAACATCTTTGTACCGTATTATTAGTAATTTTAGCTTCAGGTTGCACTAGTGCAACAGCACTTAAAGCCAGTGAAAGCGATGGCAAAATATGTAAACTCGAAAAAACCACAGGTAGCAACATTGCAACAAGAGTGTGTAGAACACCTGAACAAATTGCTTACCAAGAAAAATTAAGCCAAGAGGCAATGAGAGAGATGACCCGTGGTAGTGTAAAAATTGATAAATAGACTTTAACTTTATAAGTTTATTAACCTCTATTAAAAAATTAATAGAGGTTAAATATTTTTTATTTGATATTAAAGTCCATTACTATACTTATTCTATGCTGATTTCTCATGCTAAAGTATTTGCTTTTATACCTTTTGCTATGGAGTAAAATTGCTCATGGTAAAAATATATTGTTGGGTTTATACTTGCTTTGATACTAAAAAGTTAACTCCAACAAGCAAGAGAGATATAAATGAAAGAAGTTCGATCTTTTATTAAAACAGCATCATTAACTGAACTAGAAAAAGCACAACAATTAATCACTGATGCAATTGCAAAATATACTGAGCAGCTACAAGCTAAACAGGAAGTGTTGGATCTTTTAAAAGAAAAAGGACTTACGTTAGAAGATTTACAAGACGGTACTGCAGATAAACGTACTAAAGTAAAAGCTAAGTATCGTATTGAAGTAGATGGCGAAGTGATTGAATGGACCGGTCGTGGTCGTCGCCCTAAAGCGTTTGAAGGTGTTGATTTACAAAAGCACCTAGCTTAATAAAGTAACAGAGAAGCCACGGCTTCTCTTTTTAATGGCGTATAACTTAATAACTAAACCTTAGGCTAAGGCTTACGCTTTGTACGCGAGATTTAATTGACCAAAACTTACCTTAAACTCCCCGCAGTCGCTTAGTATTTGTTAAACTGCATTTCTGGTTATTCTATTTACTATTTTCATGAGCTATAAATTAAGGCCGTATCAGCAAGAGGCCGTAGAGCGCACTGTTTTACATTTTCGAAAAACAAATGATCCTGCCGTGATTGTACTGCCTACCGGTGCGGGAAAAAGCCTTGTTATTGCAGAGCTTGCGCGAATTGCTAAGCAAAAAATTTTGGTGCTTGCACATGTTAAAGAGTTGGTAGAACAAAACGCACAAAAATATAAAAGTTTTGGTTTAGAAGCGAGTATATTTTCAGCAGGGTTAAAAGAAAAATCACTCAGCCACCAAGTTACTTTTGCCAGTGTTCAGTCTTTATCGCGTAATTTAAATAAATTAAATGAGCATTATTCTTTGCTTATTATTGATGAGTGCCACAGAGTAAATGGTGATAAAAAAAGTCAATATGGAAAGGTTATAAATACGCTCAAAGAATATAATCCTCAGTTAAAAGTATTGGGTTTAACGGCCACACCTTATAGATTAGGAATGGGGTGGATATACCATCATCATTACCATGGTTTTGTAAAAGGTAATAAAGAAAGTCCATTTAAAAACTGTATATTTGAATTACCGCTCAGGTATATGATCAAACATAATTACTTAACGCCGCCAAATGAAGTGGACGCGGCAATTAGTCATTATGATTTTTCTTCCTTGGCTACTAATGCGTTTGGTCAATATACGACTGATGACATGAATGCGCTTTTAAAAAATAGTGAGCGCGCAACGCAAGCTATACTGAAGCAGGTAATACAATACAGTGAAACCCGCCAAGGCGTGATGATATTTGCGGCAACGGTGATGCACGCGCAAGAAATTTTAACTTATTTACCCTCAGAGCAAAGTGCCCTTATAACTGGCGATACTCCCAATGCAGAACGCGATAAATTAATAAATCAATTTAAACAAAAAAACATAAAATACCTCGTTAATATTTCTGTTTTAACCACCGGATTTGATGCGCCGCATGTCGATTTTATCGCTATTTTACGTCCCACCGAATCGGTTAGCTTATACCAGCAAATTGTTGGCCGTGGGCTTAGGCTAAATGAAGGAAAAACAGACTGCTTAGTTATAGATTACGCAGGCAACGGCTTTGATTTATTTCACCCTGAGGTGGGCGATAAAAAAGGTGATAGCGATAATGAGCCCGTTCAAGTGCTTTGCCCTGGGTGTGGGTTTGCAAATATTTTTTGGGGAAAAACCGATGCTGATGGCAAAGTAGTTGAGCATTTTGGCAGGCGCTGCCAAGGTTTATTAGAAGATGACGAAGGCCATAAAGAGCAATGCGATTATCGGTTTAGGTTTAAAGAGTGCGAACAATGCGGCGCTCAAAACGATATAGCAGCTCGTAAATGCTATGATTGCGGCGCAGTAATGGCCGACCCCGACGACAAGCTACGTAACGCCCTTAATTTAAAAGATGCGTTAGTACTGCGCTGTAGTGGGTTATCAGTGGTAAAACTTAAAGATGATTTAATTAAAATAACCTACTTTGATGAAGATGGTGCAAGTTGCGATGAGGTCTATAACCTTGCTAGTAAAGGCGGGCAGTATATTTTTAATAAACAGTTTGGTAAACGCCTAGGGCAGGGGCAAGCGCCTGTTGAATTTAAAAGTGCTGAGCAGGTTATTAAGGCACAGTTTGATTTAGTGCCCCCTGATTTTGTTATCGCGCGTAAAAGTAAAAAGTATGGCTGGAAGGTATCTGATAAATTATTTGATTACACTGGCAACTTTAGAAAAGCTAATCAGTTAAGCGGTTAAGCTTAACTGATTTTTGTTAAGCGGCGTCTTCGTCCATTAAACCCCAGCCATCGCCATAGCCATTGTAACTGTTAGCAATACTTTCAAGGTATTGCTCTGCTTGGCCAAGCAATGTGTGCTCTGGCACCATTTGTACATGAGTAATCACTTCCCACACGCCTGTGTCTTTACATTTTTCAACGTTTGCGCTTTGTACTAATGCATCAGAGATTATTTCTTTGGCAAATTTTTCAGCATCAGCTTGTTGTTCAAATAAAATGAAAAAATCGATTTGGTGCATTTTGCTTAAATCAACGCCAGCAGCGGCTATTTCGGCTAAAAGTTGGCCGTTATCATCATCAGGGAATTGCATTAAAAACTCATTTAAAATTAATTTTGTATTCGTAGCCACTATTGTAACCAAAATATTGCTTTAAAGCGTATTAATTTTAACTTTATAGGCTTTAAAAGGGAGTGAAATTTGGTGCAAGATTACCATTAAGTTAATGTGTTGCTCATTATGGCTATGGTAGTATGCAACTCATTGGTGGTTAAATTTTAAAGAATAAAAAGTAAGGATATTTACTTGTTCAAACAGTTATTACGTTTTGTGTTTTTTTTAGCTTTTTTTATAAACACTCAAGCCAGCGCTGAGCAAAGGGTAATTGAAGATTACGAAATTAAAGGGATTAGTGGCGAGTTAGAAAGTAACGTTGAGCTATATTTAAAACAACTGGTTGGCGAAAAACCCACCAGAACCTTGCGCCGCTATGCTAAAAAGCAAGTGCAAAGCAGTATTAAAGCGCTGGGGTATTACAACCCAACGGTAGACATTGAGTTTGATAAAGACGATAAAGAGCTTATCGTTAAAGTAGAGCGCGGCCCTGCAACGCGCATAGAAGCTATTAATATAACGCTTAATGGTGAGGGTAAAAACGACTCGCAATTACAAAACGTTATTAAAAACTTAAATTTAACCCAGGGCGATATTCTTAATCATGGCAGGTACGACTCAGCTCATAAAAAAATAGAGTCAATGCTATTAGAGCTAGGCTATTTTGATGCTAAATGGCCAGCCCGAAAGCTTGCGGTATCAGTGCAAAAAAACAGTGCCGTTATTACATTTAATATAGATACCGGCGTGCGCTACACGTATGGCAATATAATCATTGCCAGCGAAACCCCCGCAGAAAAATACATTCGTTCACTGGCACCTTTTACCCAAGGGCAAGCTTATAAAGCCACACAAATTGCCGATTATAACCTTGAGCTCTCAAGCACACCGTATTTTGCAAGCGTGCGTATTTATGCCGATATACCAGCAAGAGCCAACGGACAAGTGCCTATAAATATTGATGTGCTACACAAACCTGCTAATAGCTACGAAGTAGGCGGTGGCTTTAATACCGAGCTGGGCCCGAAAGTGCGTTTTAAATGGAGTAAACCCTGGATCACAGAAGACGGGCATTACCTCGAAAGCAATTTAAATGTAGCTGAGAAACAGCAAGATATTTCTATGGCGTACACCATTCCGGTAGATGACCCTAACGACGATTTATGGCGTTTATCAGTGGGTTACAAGTTAGAAGATGAACTTGCCGATGACATATACAGTGAAATACTGACCGGACAACTGCAACGCCAATGGTTAACTGAAGATAAATGGGTACGCACGGCCTTTTTACGTCGTGACCAAGAAACATACCGAATTGGTGATGAACCAGAAGAAAGCACCGAAATGCTTATGCCCGGTATTAGCTATGCCCGTAAAAAGTCAAAAGGAGGCACAACGCCTTATTGGGGTGAGCAGTGGCTAATTTCGGCCGAGTTTGGTTTAGATGATGTACTTTCAACCACAAACTTAGTGCGGGTGCAGCTGCAGCATGCGTGGCTGCGAACCTATTTAGATAAACACTTAGTTTTTTTAAAAGCAAACGTGGGCGCTATGCTGGTCGATAATATTGAAAACGTCCCTTACTCACTGCGCTTTTATGCCGGTGGTGACCAAAGTGTACGTGGTTTTGCTTATCAGTCTATTTCTCCACAAGATGAAGACGGTGATTTAATTGGTGGTAAATACTTACTAACCAGTACTATTGAATACAATTACCAATTTGCACAAAATTGGCGCGCCGCTTTATTTGTTGATGGCGGTACTGCCACAAATGATTTTTCGGACGACTTTGAAGTGGGCGCAGGCTTTGGCTTTCGTTATTTAACACCCATTGGCCCCGTAAAAGTAGACCATGCATGGGGGCTTACTAAAGAAAGTAAAAGCACACGTTTAAGCATTACCATAGGGCCAGAAATTTAATGTCAGTATTTAAAAAAATATCCGCCGCCGTCATCGGCGTTTTAATCACGCTTGCCGTTATTATATTTTGTTTGTTATTTACTGCGCCCGGTAATCAATTTATTGCTTATAGTGCCAATAAAATGGTGGATGGCTTACATATCGAGATTAAAAAAGGGCGCTTTTTATATAACAACCCGTTTAATGTGAGCTTTAAAAACCAAAGTACAGATTTTAAAGCGCAGCAGCTTAAAATAGATTTATTTTGGTGGCAGTGCGATGGCCTATGTATTGAAAATGTAAGTGCGCGGTCAATCAGACTTGCCCTTGGCAATGCACCCGAAGCCACACAACAGAGCACCTCAGAGCCATTAGCTAAAATTACGTTTCCCTTTAATATTGCCGTTAAAAATGTAGCAATAAACGAATTTGTATTAAATCATCCCAGTGCTGATGTAACCGTAAATAACTTTACCCTTGCAGCGAAAGCTGAAGATGCAATCTTAGCAATAAAAAGCCTAACTATTAGTGATGTATTGGTAAAGCTTAAAGAGCAACCCGCCTCATCTAATCAAGCAACGGCTAATCAAGGCCAGGCGCTAACAGCGCTACCTGCGTTACCAGATATAGAATTTACATCGCCCCTTAATTTACGGGTAGAGCAGTTTGACGTTAAAAAGGTGGATATTGAGCAAGGTGAGCAAACTCACACAATCGAAAATATAGCGCTTGTATTAAATGTAGAAGATGAAAAAGTTAACTTACAAACGCTTAGCGCGCAGTACCAACAATGGCAATTAAATACAGAGTTAACTAGTGAGCTTGCAGGTAATTTACCATTAAACGCTAAAGTAGCGTTAAACAGCGACTTGCACCAAGCGAATTTAGCGTTAAGTGGTGACCTATCTGATTTAAATATAAATTTACATACGATTGGTCAGTACCCATTAAATCTAACGGCAACGGCTAATCTAAAACAAAAAAATTATCCGTTTGAACTTACTGGTAAAGTTGAGCAATGGTTGATTGACGCTCAAAGTAACGAGCTAAAAGTAAATAATGTTGATTTATCAGCCTCGGGTAATGCGGATGATTACACGCTAAGTTTAAAAGCGCATAGCCAATTAGGTGCCTATCCAGCGGTAGTATTAAACACGCAATTAAACGGCTCGCTTAGCCAAGCGCAGTTAAGTACCTTAAGCCTAAAAGCAAATGACAGTAGTGCAACATTTAAAGGTAATGTTAATTGGCAAAAGGGCATACAAGCCGATTTCAGCGGTTCGTTAAATAGCTTAAAAGCACAATACTTAACAGATGCGCTTACAAGTAATATTTCTGGCCAGCTAGAAGGGCGCTTTAACAGCGAAGGGCAAAACTGGCACTTGCAAATGGATAATACACAACTTGCAGGTACACTGAACCAAACACCGCTTGAATTTGCCTCAAACTTTACACTTAACAATACGCTAAAAGCCAACATAGACAGCCTGTATTTAAGTAGCGGGGCCAATAAATTAACCTTGAGCGGGCAAGTTGACGACACCTGGCAGGTTGACGGAAAAGTAACACTTACCGGAAATGAGCAAACTAATCTGCCATTCGTTGCAAACGGTAAGGCCGATTTAAAAGTTAGAGGACCCCGTTTAACCCCCGCCGTTGATTTATCGTTATTACTCGATAACTTTATTTATAACGACATAAACGTTAATAAACTCACCCTTAAAGGCCAGCTCGATACAGCCGCAGATTGGCAAACCGATGTGAGCTTAAACGTAGGCTCAGCAATGGTTGCTGATCAGGTAATTAATAGTGTTGAGCTAACTGCCACTGGCGATAAAACCGACCATCAGCTGGTTGCCGCCATAGATGCAGAGCAAGGCGCTGCTGAGCTTGAAGTAACCGGTAAGCTCAATAATGACGTGTGGAATGGCTCGCTCAGTAATATAACGCTAAGTGACAAAAAGCTCAGCTTTAGTAATAGCAAAAAAATTGCGGTGATGTTTAATATCCAAACCAGCGATTTTGATGTGAGTGCACATTGCTGGCGCTCAAACAAAAGTGAGCTATGTATTAACACCCTAGCGCAAACTAAAAACTTGGGTCAATTTAATGCTACGTTGAGCAATTTAGCGCTTGAAGAGCTTAAACACTTTTTACCAGATAACATGCGTACGCGTGGCGATATAAGCGGCGACTTTGCTGCAAATTGGAACGAGGGCGCATTAAAAACACTTCGCGCTAATTTAAATGCGGATGACCTTGTTGCTGTTCTTACCTCAGAGGAAGACCGGTTTAGATTACCCATCGAAACGCTAAAAGTCAGTGCTTACACTGATTCTCAAACGGGTAAGCTAGAGGCCGATTTACGCTCAAGTGTGCTAGGTAAAATAGCCACCGAAATTAATATTGATGATATTCAAAATCAGCAAATATTAAACGGTCACCTTAATATAGATAAAATATTGCTATCAGACTTACATCCATTTCTCGAAACCCTTGAGCAATTAAAAGGCGATATAACAGGTAACGTGGCAGTTGCCGGCACTTTGCAAGACCCACTATTAAATGGTGAGCTAAATGTCAGTGATATCAATTTAGAAGGTGAGCAGTTGCCGGTGGTATTGCAAAAATCTAATGTAAATATTTTATTTGATAAAACCACCGCCACAATTAAAGGTAATTTAAACGACACCCAAGGCGGTAAAATCAACCTAACTGGCGACGTAGATTGGCAAGGTGCGCAGCCTGAGGTAAATGTAAGCGTTAACGGCGAGCAGTTTTTTGTACGTGCGCAGCAAGGCGTTACGTTTAAAGTATCGCCTGATTTAACCATTGGACTTGCAAATAATGCATTAAAGCTGTCTGGCGAAGTGATTGTGCCTTATGGCAGGGTAATGATTGAAGAGCTGCCAGAGGGCGCCGTTCAAGTGAGTGACGATGAGATTATTGTTGATCAACAAACTGAAACGGCAGAAAACGTGCCGTTTGATTACGATGTAAATTTAAAAGTGATTGTTAAAAACGATGTAAAAATAGAATCGTTTGGTCTTGAGTCGAAAATAGCGGGTGATCTAGCCATCAAAATGAGCCAGGGCGCCCCTATAATTGCCACCGGCGAGCTAAATTTAATCGATGGTACGTATTTAGCTTTTGGCCAAGATTTAATTATTAGTACTGGGCAAATAGGGTTTAGTGGCTCGATTGAGCAACCATTTTTAAATATTAAAGCCATCCGTAATCCAGACACCACAGCAAACGATGTTGTGGCTGGTGTTACGCTTACTGGTAACGTTGAACAACCTACCTTAAAAGTATTTTCTGAGCCGGCAATGGATCAAGCACAAGCGCTGGCCTATTTACTTAATGGGCAGCCGCTAGGCGAGGGCGACAGTTCAAGCGATGCTATGCTTACTCAGTTATTGCTCTCACAAGGGGTGAGCCGCAGTGAAGGCGTTGTATCTAAAGTTGGCGAAACCATTGGTTTATCTGATGTAAGCTTAAGTTCAACGGGCTCTGGCGATAACACTAAGCTTGAAATATCGGGCTATGTAGCGCCTAGCTTACAAGTTAAATACAGCGTTGGGGTATTTGACTCGCTCAGCGAGGTCGCTATTCGCTATCAGCTGCTTTCGCAGTTTTATGTAGAGATCACCAGTGGTTTAAATCAAAATGTTGATTTACTCTATAAGTTTGATTGGGACTAAATAGGCAGTATAAGGATTATATGAAAGGATTATATTTAGCAGCACTAATAACAGGATTAACTGGCTGCGCCCAATACACAGAGCAACACGCGGGCACTCAACAAACCCCAACCCGTAGCGCAAGTGAGGTAATAAAGCACGCTAAAGCGCACGAATGGCGAAATGTAGACAGGCAAAATGTTTTAAAAATTACGCTGCCTACAGGGGCGGCTTATGTTGAGCTTAACCCACAGCTTGCAGCTAAACATACTGCGCACATAAAACAACTTGCACGAGAAGGCTTTTATAAAAATACCCGTGTTTATCGTTTTGTTGAAGGGTTTGTAGCACAAGGTGGCGACAGTTCAGGCAATAAAGCAATTAAAACGGCTAATAAAACTGTGCCTGCAGAGTTTTACCATAGCACCACACAGCCACTTAAAATTACAGAGCTGCAAGGTGATGGGTACGCGCCTGTAACGGGGTTCTTAAACGGTTTTGCTGTCGCACAAAGCGCCTCTAATACACAAACTTGGCAGGTACATTGCCACGGTGTGTTTGCCATGGCGCGTGGCAATGAGATAAACAGTGCAAGCACTGAATTTTTTGTCACCATTGGCCAAGGTCCGCGCTACCTTGATAAAAATATTACTGTATTTGGAAGAGTGCTTGAAGGTATGGAGCACTTTAATCGTTTACAGCGTAAGCCTGTTCCTAACACGCCATTTAACCCAATTAAAAACATTGAGGTGTTAGCCGATATTAAGCGTGATAAAAGCACCTTTAATGTTATGAAAACAGACTCGCAATCATTTAGAGAATTGATTGAGGCGCGAAAAAATCGTACCGAACCTTGGTTTGTATATGCCCATAATTATGTTGATGTGTGCGCAATGCCTATTCCGACTAAGCGCATTGATTAGCTTATAACGTATAAAAAGGAGCTTAAGCTTAATGCCAGTCAGTTAAGCTGACTGGTATTTTTCTTTTTGGTGGGGTATTTACTTGGTTTGGGTTTGACCCTTCGAGGGTAAAATCTATCTTCCCGCCTCGTCGGAAGTGCGTAATAAGTTAGCTGA